>JAFZQT010000084.1 GCA_017620235.1 Butyrivibrio sp.
AACGATATGAGAGAAGTTAACAAGATGTGCGAAGAAGGCGATGAGAAGGCTAACCTCATTCGTGACGCATTTATCTATCAGATCTGCAAGAACATCGGCGCTTGCGCTACAGTTCTTAAGGGAAAAGTTGATCAGATCATCCTTACAGGCGGAATCGCTTACGGACAGGTTATTACAGACAAGATCAAGGATCGCGTCGAGTGGATCGCTCCTGTAACTGTTTATCCCGGAGAGGACGAGCTCCTTGCACTTGCACAGGGTGCTATCCGTGTTATGAACGGCGAAGAGGAAGCAAAGAAATATTGATTGTAAGATTCAATTGAATATTGAATAAATAGGCCATCCCCCAATGTGATATTTTGGGGGATGGTTTTTCGTATTTCTGATGTTGACAATTAAACAATTCGTGTTATAGTTGTAGTAGAACAAATAGAATTAAAATATTTGTATAGTGATCTCGTGAGGAGGAAATTATGAATATCCAGAAGTTTACACAAAAGTCCATAGAGGCTGTGAGCGGATGCGAGAAGATCGCTGTTGAATACGGCAATCAGGAGATAGAACAGGAGCATCTTCTTTACGCTCTTATGACAATAGAAGATAGTCTGATATCAAAGCTTGTCGAGAAAATGGGCGTTGACACGGCTTCTTTTGTCACAAGGATTGAACAGGGAATTGGCAAGAGAACCAAAGTTCAGGGCGGCCAGCCATATATAGGGGCACAGCTTAATAAAGCTCTTTTATCTGCTGAGGATGAGGCAAAGGCGCTCGGAGATTCGTATGTCTCTGTCGAGCATATTTTCCTAGCTCTTTTGAAGCACCCAAATAAAGAGGTGAAAGAGATATTTTCACAGTTCGGAATCGACAGAAACAGATTCCTGCAGGTTCTGTCTGAGGTCAGGGGCAACAGAAATGTCACGACGGACAATCCGGAGGCAACATACGATACACTTAGCAAATACGGAACAGAGCTTGTTGAGAAGGCAAAGCAGCAAAAGCTTGATCCCGTTATCGGGCGTGATACCGAGATCCGAAACGTTATAAGAATTCTTTCCAGAAAGAGCAAAAATAATCCGGTACTCATAGGTGAACCGGGTGTCGGTAAGACTGCGGTTGTCGAGGCACTTGCGCAGAGAATTGCGAGCGGAGATGTGCCTTCGGCTCTTAAGGATAAAAAAATCTTTTCACTCGATATGGGTGCTCTTGTAGCGGGAGCTAAGTATAGAGGCGAGTTTGAAGAGAGGTTAAAAGCAGTTCTTGAGGATGTAAAAGGTTCGGATGGAGAGATAATTCTTTTCATAGATGAGCTTCATCTGATAGTTGGCGCAGGTAAGACTGACGGCGCAATGGATGCGGGCAACATGCTTAAGCCCATGCTTGCAAGAGGTGAGCTCCACTGCATTGGCGCAACAACGCTCAACGAATACAGACAGTATATTGAAAAAGATGCAGCTCTTGAGAGACGTTTCCAGCCTGTCATGGTGGATGAACCGACAGTTGAAGATACGATCAGTATCCTTCGTGGACTAAAAGAAAGATACGAAGTTTTCCACGGTGTAAAGATCATGGACAGTGCGCTTGTCAGTGCGGCGGTTCTTTCTAACAGATATATATCCGATCGTTTTCTTCCTGACAAGGCAATCGACCTTGTGGACGAGGCTTGTGCGCTTATTAAGACTGAGATGGATTCCATGCCTGCTGAGCTTGATGAGCTCAACCGCAAGATTATGCAGATGCAGATTGAGGAAGCGGCGCTTAAGAAAGAAGATGACTCTTTGAGCGCGGAGAGACTTTCCAATTTGCAAAAAGAGCTTGCTGATCTCAAGGAAGATTTTGATACCAGAAAGGCTCAATGGGAGAATGAAAAGCAGGCGGTTGATAAGCTCGCCGCTATGCGTGAACAGATAGATACGATAAATTCTGAGATTGCGATCGCGCAGAGAAACGGTGATTACGAGAAAGCGGGAGAGCTTCAGTATGGCAAACTTCCTGCACTTAAGAAAGAACTTGAGGAAGCAGAGGAAATTGCACATCAGAAAGAAGCAGATACAACGCTTGTTCATGAGAGGGTTTCCGATGAAGAGATTGCGGGAATCATCAGCAGATGGACGGGAATTCCTGTTAATAAGCTGACTGAGAGCGAGAGAAATAAGACTCTCCACCTTGCAGATGAACTTCATCAGAGAGTTGTCGGACAGGATGACGCGGTAACACTTGTATCTGAGGCAATTATGAGATCCAAAGCGGGAATAAAAGATCCCGGAAAGCCAATAGGATCATTTCTTTTCCTTGGACCTACCGGTGTCGGAAAAACAGAGCTGGCAAAGAGCCTTGCCAAATCGCTTTTTGACGATGAGAACAATATGGTCCGTATCGATATGAGTGAGTACATGGAGAAGTATAGCGTGTCACGTCTTATCGGTGCACCTCCCGGATACGTCGGATATGAGGAGGGCGGTCAGCTCACAGAGGCTGTAAGAAGAAAGCCTTATGCGGTAGTTCTTTTCGACGAAATTGAAAAAGCACATCCCGATGTATTCAATATCCTGTTGCAGGTGCTTGATGACGGCCGAATCACGGATTCGCAGGGAAGAACTGTTGACTTTAAGAACACGATACTTATCATGACTTCCAATATCGGTGCGCAGTACCTTCTCGATGGAATAGACAGTGCCGGAAATATCAGCGAAGAAGCTGAAAAAGAGACGATGGATGATCTGAGAAATCATTTCAGACCGGAGTTTCTCAACAGGCTTGATGAGATAATCATGTTTAAACCTCTTACAAAAGATAACATCGGCGGAATCATCAAACTTATCGTTGATGATCTTAACAAGAGGCTTTCGGAAAGAGAAATCTCGATCAGGCTTACCGATGCAGCGAGGGACTACATAATCGATGAGGCGTACGATCCCATCTACGGCGCAAGACCGCTCAAGAGATATGTACAAAAGTACGTGGAAACTCTGTCAGCAAAGCTTATTCTTGAAGACAGAGTTCAGCCACACGACACCATCGAATTTGACGTTAAAGATGGTGAACTTATTGCCTCAGCGATCAGTAATTAAATAAAGCCACCATGCTTAACATGCAAGAATGTACGCATTTATGACTTTTGACACCTATATCATATAAATTGATTTCTTTCAGAACTATATGTATATCCGATTCCTTCGAGCTTGCTGACTATGTTGGCAAGCTCGTCTTTATTAATTTCAAGGTCGTCGCAGAGAGCGTCAAGGCTTGAGTAATTATCTCTGAGTTTCATATTCATATAACTTAAAAGCATAACGGGATCTTGTGGTAACATGGCGTACCTCCTTGTGGTTATTATATTCTATATTATGTCACTAATTATCTAATATTCAAAGATACTGGAAAAAGCTATCGGACAAAATTATAATGATGCATTCATTTCGATCACATCATGGAAACAGCAAGGATGAATGCGAAATTCATTTTTTGACTAATGAGATAAAAAGATTTCGAATTAGTCACAGTTTTTTTTAAATTTGCAAGCTCGCGGTGACTAATACGTTTAATAACATTCGATATAGTCAAAAAAGATTTTCCCATATGAGGTTAAATAAGGGAAAAACAAGAAAAAGTGTGACTAAGGGAGCCGTAAACTTTCAGATTAGTCACTTTTGGGAATATTTGAGAAGGTGCTGTAAAGACAACGGTTTAGTGCGGCATATATTTAAGGGAAACGTAGTAAACGACGTTTCCCTTATTTTTGTATAAACCCAATATATTGAAAAAAAGTATAAATCAACACATTATGTTGAAAGTGCCCATTTTGTTGGTGTATAATTTAATATGATATAAGTGCGTGTTTTGTTGCATTTAATCTGATACATACAATCTGAAAGCGAATGATATGCAGAAATCAATTGATATTCATTGTCATATTATGCCCGGTGTGGATGATGGCTCAAGGGACATTGAGACAAGTCTGCAGATGCTTAAGATTGCGGAGAAGAATGGAATAACTCATGTTATATTAACTCCGCATCACAAGCCCATGCATCATAATGTGAGTCCTTCACATAACAGAAGTTATACTGAACAACTCCAGCATGCGGCAGATAAGCTTGGGATAGATATTAAACTATATTCGGGAAACGAGATATATTACAGCGATGAAACACAGGAGGAACTTGAAGCGGGGAAGATATCAACGCTTGCAGGTTCCGAATATGTTCTTGTGGAGTTTCACCCCACCAATACTTTTAAAGCAATACACAATGCAGTGTACAGAGT
>JAFZQT010000085.1 GCA_017620235.1 Butyrivibrio sp.
ACCATTCTCTTTTCCCCGGTGTTAATAACTTCACCGTTATAAAGCGCCTCAAACTTTTCGATAAGCTGTGTCTCTTTTGCAAGTGAATCAAGAGCTGCGATGATGTTATCATCAACTTCCTTGGCTGCGTAATTGTATGCAAGACCTGCCGCCATAGGTACCGAGTACTCTTTTACTCTCTTTGCTCCGTTATCCCCTGACATAGCCTCAACTAAGTTAACGTGCTTGATACCCTCAAGATCGTTATAGGATTTAATTGTATCAAGATTGTTCCAACTAACCATTATAAAATCCTCCTATTTGGCGCGTGAAATTAGATTTCGCCATTTGACTAAATTTTATCAAAGATGTTTTTTCTAATCAAGACGATTACAAAAAAATGACTTGGATAGTATGCTCTTTTCTCACCTGTCCAAGTCATTTATATGTTCATTTATTATTGCCGATCAAAGCTCAGCGATTATCTCCATTACTATAGCTGCGCAGTCTTTTGCTGCCTTTGCTTCGAATGTAGGATAATCTACTTCTGCGCCTCCGTCTGCCTTATCGGAGATTGCTCTGATGATAAGGAAAGGCGTGTTGTTAAGGTAGCTTGCCTGTGCGATTGCTGCACCTTCCATCTCTGTGCAGAGACCGCCGTGCTCTTTGATTATCGCATCCTTAACTTCGGCGCTGCTGATGAACTGGTCACCGCTGCAAACTCTTCCTTCGAAGACTCCTATGTCGGGAGCTGCCTTCTTGATAGATGCCTTAGCCTTTTCTCTGAGCTCTTTATCTGCTTCAAATGTAGCTGCACCGATCTGGGGAATCTCACCCTTCTTGTAGCCAAATACTGTGATATCAACATCGTGATAGCATGCATCTGTTGAAAGAACGATGTCTCCGATATTAATATCTGAATTAAGAGATCCTGCAATTCCTGTATTTATCACATGTGTTACATTGAAAAGATCTATAAGAATCTGAACACAGATTCCTGCGTTTACTTTTCCGATTCCGCTTCTTACTACAACTACGTCTGTACTTCCTATTGTTCCTTCATAAAACTCCATAGAAGCCTTTTTTACAGTATTCTTAACTGTCATGTTGCTCTTTAAGGTTGCAACTTCTACCTCCATGGCACCAATAATTCCAATTTTCATATCTGTTTCTTCTCTTTCTGACTTAATTATTCGGGATAAACAAGGTGCTTATCCGTAATGTTGTAAAGTGTGTTATCAAGATATCTCTTTGCAAGGAAGTTTGCCATTCCAAGGTTCATATCGAGATAATTTCCGCAATCTCTCGGGCTTGCTCCGGGAACTTCACCCTTAAAGTCACGAACAAATTCATACATTCTTGTGATAAGAGGTACGATCTGTTTTGAATCAAGGTCGCCTGCAAGAACTATATAGAAACCTGTTCTGCATCCCATAGGTCCAAAATAAATTGTTTTGTCTTTGAACTCCTCATCGTTTCTTAAAAATGTTGCTCCAAGGTGCTCTATTGTATGAATCTCTGCTGTATTCATAACAGGCTCTTTATTTGGTGCCGTCATTCTAAGATCAAATGTTGTTATTGTCTCCTGCCCAACTTTATCTTTTCTTGAAACGTAGATTCCCGGCTCAAGATCAAGATGGTTGACTGTAAAACTAGCTATTTTTTTCATTACTTTTCTCCTTACTCCCACTGTGGTTCTGAAAAAATCTCATATGATAAAGCGAGATACTTCTCTATTTTATCATAATCACGATTTGCTATCGCGGTGTATAAAGTATCTACCAGGAAAAGCTGCGCAAATCTCGAACTTGTTATTCCACTCTTTTTATCAATCTCGGGAGAAGTTGCAAAAAGAACATAGTCGCATCTGGTTGTGAGCGCGTTATTTCCAAGCTTTGTTATGGCAATTGTTGTCGCACCCGCATCCTTAGCGGCTGTAAAAAGTTGCATGATCTGCTTATTTCTGGCGTTGTCACTAAAGAATATCGCAACGTCCGCAGGACCTATCTGAGAAACTGTCATCAGACTAAGGTGCTGATCCTGATTAAATACAACATTATAGTGAATTCTGAGCAACTTACAATAGAGGTCATAAGCAGCAAGTCCCGCTGTACCTACACCAAATATCTGTATCTGCTTTGCTTTTATTATCTTATCTACGGCATCATTAAATGTTCCCGCATCAAAAAGCCTGTACGTAGTCTGTACAGCCTGCACACTTGTAGCACAGATGTTATCTGCAATCGACTGAAGTGATGTATACTCATTGACATCCTTAAATGAAATCTTAGGCCCTTTATCAGCTACTGTAAGAGAAGAATTTGCTTCTGTATAGTAAGCATTCTTAAGGTCTTTCAGACCATCATAACCAATCGCCTGTGCAAAGCGCGTCCACGCTGCCTGCGTGGTTCCCGACAACCGTGCAAGATCTTTTATAGGATATTGAAAAAGATCATCCTTCCTCTCGAGAATATAATCCGCAACTTTCTTTTCTGATGAAGGAAGCGCGTTATAGCAACTCTTTATTCTCTCGCTGACAATATTCATACAGAATGCCTCCATTTATAATTGCACCTTATAAGTATAACGTAATTTTGGATACAATGAAATAAATTTTCACAAACTCAATCATTTTTTCCTTTTTCCAGAAATTCTGAAAGTTGATCTATAGGAATTGGTTTGGAGTACTTGTACCCCTGAAGGTATCTTGCATACATTTCTTTACATCTGTTCTGATCCGTATCATCCTCTACTCCTTCATAGAGAACATCATAGTCCATATCATCAAACATATGCGCCATGTGCGATACCATGGTCTTTGACTTATTATCCGCTCCACTGGCGATAACAAGCGAGCGGTCGAATTTGATTATGTCAAAAGGAAGCTCCATTATTCTTTCCAAGTTGGAGTAGCCGGTTCCAAAATCGTCAAGATAGAAGGTTATTCCGCTTTTTCTGAGCTCAAACAATTTTTCTTTAAGAGCGATAAAGTCTTTTTCATTCTGACTCTCTGTAATCTCGATTGCCACCTTATCAAACGGAATCCCGGCATCACGGATTATTCTGGTTATATCTTCACAGAAATTCTTTTCCTTTATATCAAGCATCGAGAAATTGACTGATATTCTCTTTATGATGTAATTATCATCCAATAGCCGCCTTATCTCGTTGCAGGTCTTAGAAAAGATGATAAGACTCAGCATGTGAATGTAGTTATGTTTCTCAGCTATAGGAATGAACCTGTCAGGAAAGACCATTCCCATATTTTCAAGTCTGAGTCGCATAAGTGCTTCTGCAGTGTCAAATTTTCCGGTTTCCAGGTTATATACCGGCTGACAATACACGAGAACTCGCGGATCTCTTAAATCTCTTCTGCTGTTAATGTCCGCAAGCTGCTCAATAATGTATTTGTGACTCATATATTTGTCAATGTCTTCATCATTAACATAATGTATTTCATTTATAAGCATTCTGTTCTCTACATACTCTATGAGTCTTATATAATCCTCAGCTTTATCAATGCTTTCGATAGTCCTTATTATCACCATCCTGTAGTCAAGTCTGTAGATAGAATATTGCTCATTGAATATTTCAATTACTTTGTCCGTTCTTGCCGAATAATCAGAATTTAAAGCTATTCGAACCGTGAGTACCATCTTTCCTTCTGATATCTGAAACAAGTTTGCCCCTTTAAAGGCATATGTGCTGACTTCTCTTATCTTATCGCTCATTCCTTTAGAATATTTAGATCTGTTTTTATCAACATCCATAATATGAAGGAAAAAGATAAGAAGGTCATCCTTTTTCTTTAATGCAGTCGCTATACTTTCACTTAATGAATCCGCATGAAGCGAACCCGTATCCAGATCATACGGATTTGAGTGCATTAGATACATTATTGCTATTGCAGGGAATAATAAAGTTGAAATAGTAAATGATTTCTGACTATGTCTCTGCTGAATACCGGTGATCAAAAAAGACATAAATATAGCACAGTAAAGAGCTATTACTACAGGTCTGTACATATGCTTTCCATAACGGATCAATATAAACAGTATAAGCAAAGCAAACGTAAGATATCCGCATGCTGCAATATACTGTCCGGGTTGGATGTTCTCCTTATCTATAATACTAAAGCCAAATCCGAACAACATTCCCAACAGGTCAACGGACGCATAAATAGAAAAAACACCGACTGCAACAAAATCGATCCTTCGTCCTATTGCTTCTGAGAGTTTCATCTGACTTTTAATATACAAAAGATATAGCGCAAGCGCTAAAAGAACAGAAAAGTGGGTAACATATTTACATAGATAGATAAGAAATTCCGGACATTCACCAATTTTACTGATACACTGGCGAAAAAAAAGGTTTGATATTGCTGCCATTATTGTGCACAGCAATATCACCTTGAACATTCTAAATTCATTACTCTGGTTGATATAAGTAACATGGATAAGTATAGCCAGAACAATCACAATTGCCATGACCATAATATCGCCTACAGGGCTGTATCCATTAACATAAGATGTAATATCAACCATATCTGCACCTCAATTTGAGAATAACGCTACATAATAATGATAACTCTTATGATGAAAATACAAATAAATAGCTTATTAAGATTTGATAAAAAATTTCATTCAATGAATTTTTAATTCATTGTCGATCAAACCAACTATTGTGTCTGTTGCGCTGTGTAGATTACTGTTTCTCATGTTCTCTATATATTTCTCGCGATTCTCATAAAGATCTTCTATTGTTTCAACAAGAATATCCTCGTCGAGATCGTCATTATCGATCACAAGTGAAAATCCCTGCTGTTCAAAAGATCTTGCATTAAGCATCTGGTCTCCCCTACTTGATTTAGTAGAAAGAGGTATGAGAATATTGGGTTTTTTGAGTGCAAGAAGCTCGCAGATTGAGTTTGCGCCCGCTCTTGAAACTACAATATCTGCCATTGCAAAAATGTCTTTAAGTTCGTTTTTTACATATTCAAACTGCTTATATCCGGGAAGAGTGAGCTTTAAGTTATCCATTTTCTCTTTTCCGCAGATATGAACAATATTAAAGTTGGGCAATAATCTTGGCAGAGCATATCTCACAGTCTCATTTACAGACTGCGCTCCCAAACTTCCGCCTATAACCATAAGTACAGGCTTATCGTCTTCAAATCCGCACAATTTCTTGCCTTCAGCAGCATCACCCATTCCAAGTTCATCTCTTATAGGTGTTCCTGTAAGAACCGCTTTTTCTGCGGGAAGAAGTCTCATTGTCTCCGGGAAATTACAACAGATCCTGTTGGCACCTGCTATGCTGAGTTTATTAGCAAGACCGGGTGTCATATCAGATTCATGTACAATATACGGAATCTTAAGCGCTCCTGCAGCTCTGACTACAGGCACACTTACAAAGCCTCCCTTAGAAAAGACTATGTCAGGCTTTATCTTCTTTAAGATTTTCTTTGCTTCCGCGAATCCTTTTAACACTCTGAATGGATCCGTGAAATTCTTTGGATCGAAATATCTTCTGAGCTTTCCTGTTGCTATACCAAAATACGGTACATTGTAATCCTCGATAAGCTTTTTTTCTATTCCTGTATATGAGCCGATGTAATATATTTCATATCCGGCTTTTCTTAATGCGGGGATAAGCGCTATGTTAGGAGTAACATGTCCTGCGCTTCCTCCTCCGGTAAGTACTATTTTCTTTGTAACAGAATCACTCACGATTATTCCTTCTTCCGTAAAAAAATTCTTAACTTGTGCAGTTAGTATACCATTTTTTTTGCAAATAAACTATATTTTTATTCCGTTATCTCATATACAAATCTGTCTTCTTTTTCGTAGGCAGGCATTATTTTCTTAACTATCTTTTCAGATAATTCCCGAACCTCATAAAGTTTATCCTTGTAATTGCTCTCAGTAAGCTCATTCTGCCCCTGTAAGATCTTATCAAGCATGTACTTATTGATGTCCTGTGAAAAATGTATTGAATCCATGTAGTTATTAAGGTCTGTTATTATATCTTCTTCGCCCTGGAAACAGAAAACTTTCGCATTGTCATACTTAAGAAGCGCCTCTGTCATCATTATCTCGCTTTGTATAAATGCATCTCTTTCACCTGTTCTTACGGCTCCATCCCACCATAGCATGGAGTATGCGGGATAAAAGAAAATGAAGTTTGTGTCGGGATGTTCTCTTACTTCCTTTGTGAGAAGTTCAATATTCTTCAGCACTTTGTCTTTATATACATCCTTATCCATCATTGGGACAACATTCTTTTGACGGTAGTATATGGAAAGCGTCTGATCCTCTCCAAAAGTTTTCCACTTCGCCCAGTTATAGGACAGTCCTTCATCATAATCTCCCATAAATGAGTTTGCAACCTGATACGGGATCTTCTCTAACAAAACGTCCTTATTAAACAAGTAGTTCACGTCGTTTATCGGATTCTTGTCATAGAGATACATGGGACATCCTGCCGCTTCATAGGTTGTCTCCGCATCTGCGACAAGTGACGACGGATCTATATTGTAAAAGACATAATCAAGATCATGCTTCTCATAAGCAACATCCAAAAGATAGCATAAATCGGCTGTTGCACCGTATGACCTTATAGCTTTTATTGACTTTACGCCGTATGCCTCGTCATACCACGCGTTGTTGTTGTTCTCCATAACCGACGAACCAACCAAAAGAGCGTTGTAATCAAAGTTTCTAAGCGTTCCCACGCACTGGTATTCCTTGTCATTCAGCACTGCCTTAAGTCCGCACCAAGGCTTGTGATAGTGATAAAAGGGGTCAAAAAATATAACAACGCCTGCGATAAGCACAGCCACTGCGAGTACTGCTATCAGAAATCTCTTTATGAATTTTTTTGATCTGTTTTCTTTTTCCATATTTCTTTGAATAAAAATTAAAACTGAAAATAAATAAACGTGCTCACTGCTGATAATGATACGAACGACCACAGGAAAAGAACTGTGATTCCAATAAGCGTCTTTTTATCAAATGTTGTGGTCTCTACTATCTCTTCTGTATTCTTTCTTGTGATGATAAATCCGCTTACTGCAAGATATACCACCATTGTAATCATATAGATCACATTTTCATCTACGCCGCCCATCTGAGATAGGAACTGCCTGAAAACATAGTTCTCTGCAATGCTTAAGTTCGAAGCCGTTCTGGTAAGAAATCCCGGATAGGTAAAGAAGAACAGCCTTCTAAACATTGCCAGTGCTTTCTCAACAGATTCAGATCTGAAAAATATAAGTGACGCCACAAATGCTGTAAATGTCATTGCCCTTCCGAGAGCTTTTGGAATTATCAATAATGGCTCTTTTCTAAAAAGGAATTTTCCTTCCTTTTCGGTGCTAACTATTCCAAGGTCATCCCATACTACCAGAAGTCCCTGCATCAGTCCCCAGCAGACGTAAGTCCAGCCTGCACCGTGCCACAATCCGCTAAGGATAAAAACTATGAGGACGTTTACTACCGTGCGATATCTTCCCTTTCTACTTCCACCCAAAGGTATGTAGACATATTTGATGAAAAAGCGCGACAAAGTCATATGCCATCTCTGCCACAGCTCTTTTGCGGAAGCTGCCTTATAAGGCGAATTGAAGTTCGTAGGAAGCCTGTATCCGAGCATCAGACTGATTCCGTTTGCCATGTCACAATATCCGGAAAAGTCAAAATATATCTGGAACGTGTAGGCAAGCATCACGGCTATTACAGTCAGAGTATCCAGATAATAAGTCTGCTCGAAACCATAGTTTACGACTCTTGAAAGAATATCTGCCAAAAGAACTTTCTTTGAAAGACCTATTACAAAAGACATAAGTCCACCTGCGAATTTCACGGAATCGTAAGTCCTCAGTGACTTGTCCCTGAACTGGTCTATCATCTCTTTATGAAAAGCTATAGGTCCCTGAATAAGCTTTGGGAAATAAACAGTGTAGAGCATATATTCGATAAAGCTGTAATGCGGAGCTTCACCGTTTGCCCTGTCCACAATATAAGATATCTGCCCAAAGGTAAAAAAGCTGATTCCTATGGGCATGATTATCTTATCAACTGTCAGTCCCGTTTTTAAAACCGCGTTGAGATTGTCGGCGAAAAAGCCAAGATATTTAAAGTAGAATAGGAGTCCTAAATTAAATAGCACTCCTATTGTCTTTATGATCTTTTTGTAAAATAATTTTTTTGCGGTATTTCTTGAATCTATAGTATTAACAATCGCACTTAGTGCATAGTTCGCTCCAATACTTACAATCAGGATAATTAGGAAATTAACTCCGAATGTATAGTAAAAATACAGAGACATGATAATAAGCAGAACATCTGCCACCGTATATTTCTGTAATCTGTTAAGCACATGCCAACCGACCATCAGTATTGGAAGAAATACCAATATAAACGTAAATGAATTAAAACCCATTGAAACTCTCCGTTTTCTTACATCATAGAGAGTATATCATATTGTGAAAGAAATTTTTATATTTCTGATCAAACTTTAAGTCTTATCACGTTCCAGCTTCTTGCAGGGAGAGTTGTCTTAAGTACTCCGTTCTCAGTTGTTGCGGCACTTGTATTGTCAGAAGGCTTTACTTCATCAGGATTTTGCTCTGTGTTTCCGGCCTTAACATCTTTGTGAGTAAGTACGCTGTGTTCAACAACCTTGTAATCCGCAAACTGTCTGAGGTCACATGTAAGTTCGAAATCCTCTTCAAGATCTTTATTTACCGCAAATATTGTAAGTGCGCCGTTTTCCTCATCGCTCACAACTACAGAATCAACATATGGAGCATCACCGTGCTTTGACTCATAAGTAGGTACCTTAACGATGGTATTAAGTACTTCTCCTCTTCCGTATCTGCTGGACTGCATGAAAGGATAGAAGATTGTATGCTTATATACGCCGTTATCTGTTGTTGTTATTGGACTAAGAACGTTTACAAGCTGAGCAAGACAAGCGATCTTTACTCTGTCAGCATGTCTCAGTAAAGTGATCATCATTGAACCCACAAGGAGTGCGTCCTCGAGATTATAGTCCTCTTCAAGCTGGTGAGGATGCTCAGTCCACTTCTCAAGCTCTGCATCTTTTTTCTTTGAGTGATACCATACATTCCACTCATCAAATGAAAGATTTATTGTCTTATCTGATCTCTTTGTAGCTTTTACACAATCACATATACTAACTACGCTCTCTATGAACTTATCCATAGATACGCTGCTTGCAAGGAAGTTTGGAGTATTATCCTCTTCGTTGTCATAGTATGTATGAAGTGAGATGTAATCAACATTGTCATAGCTGTTCTCAAGAACAACTCTTTCCCACTCACCAAACTTAGGCATTCCGATTCCCGATGATCCGCAAACTACGCACTCAATTTCGGGATCGATCATCTTCATAAGGTGACCTGCACGTCCTGCCTTAAGTCCGTACTCTTCAGGTGTCATGTGTCCTATCTGCCAAGGACCATCCATCTCATTTCCAAGGCACCAGAGCTTTATCTTATAGGGATCCTTAACGCCATGCTTGATTCTGAGGTCACTGTAATATGTTCCCTTCTCTATATTGCAGTATTCAACTACATTTTTGGCATCTTCGATTCCTCTTGTTCCGAGGTTTATCGCATACATAGGCTCAGAACCGACTTTTTTACACCAGTTCATAAATTCATCAAGTCCGAATCTGTTGCTCTCAATAACTCCCCAAGCGGGCTCAAGTCTTGCAGGTCTCTCATCTACCGGTCCTACGCTGTCTTCCCACTTAAATGCAGAGACAAAATTTCCTCCCGGATATCTGACGATGGGAACATCAATCTCTTTTACCAGCTCTATAACATCTTTTCTAAATCCGTTCTCATCCGCGAATTTATTACCCGGCTGATAAATTCCCTCGTATACTGCTCTTCCGAGATGTTCGATAAAAGAGCCGTAGATTCTTTTATCCACTTTTCCTACGGTAAAACTTTTATCTATGCACAATGTTACTTTGTTTTCTTTTTTCATTTTACTTTCTCCTAAAATAGTTTATATTTATATAAATATAATATTCCATTCTTTACAAAAAGAAAACCGAAAAATGAATATATCTGTAAAAAAAATGATAATATATATTGGAGAGGCTAAATGATGATGCCTTTAAAACTATATACACGAGGTGTTTTTTAAATGAGCAAAAATAATTCAGTTCTTAAATTCGGCATTTTCTCTGCATTTCTCGGTGGCGCTTATGCTCTCACCAATTATATCTATAAGCTTACATCTGTTCCTGTTCAGCATACCGACGAAAGCCCTGATTATGACAAAGCTATTACAGAAGGAAGGATGTTTATAAGAAATAACAAAGATAAGCAGGACATGTACATTGACAGTATAGACAGACTCAAACTGCATGCTGCTTACATCCCGGCAAAGAGTAATTCACACAGATATGTAATTCTTGTTCACGGGATCAAAGATAACCACGAGTACAACGGCATCTATGCTCAGTACTATCTTTCTCTTGATGTTAACTGTCTCCTTCCCGATCTTCGCGGTTTTGGAAAGAGCGAGGGTAAATATGTCGGATATGGACTTGATGACAGGCTCGATATAATGGAATGGATTTATTGGATTATAAAAAGAGATCCGGAGGCTTCTATCCTTATCCACGGAATGTCCATGGGTGCCGCAACGGTTCTTATGACAACAGGTGAACATCTGCCTGAAAATGTTAAAGCCGCTATCGCAGACAGTTCCTACTCAAATTTGAGAAAACAGTTTGCTAAAACATACAAGACTATGAAGGGCTCGATTCTTCCTGCTTCGATCATAGTCGCACTTGCAAGATTTATAATATATCTTCGTTCGGGATTTGATATAAACGATGTAAGACCAATCGATGCAGTAACTAAATCAAAGACACCCACATTGTTCATACACGGGGATGAAGACGAAGTGATAGATCCCCAGATGTGCTCACGTCTCTACGAGGCAGCAAAATGCGATAAGCAGTATTGCATGATTCTCGGATCGGGGCACATTCGCGGAGTTGTTACAGATCCCGCAAATTACTGGGGTAAGATAAGATCTTTCCTGTCAAAAACAGACTTCTAAGAAAATATTATTAAAGGGAAGTGCTATTATTGATATCGGCACTTCCCTTTTTTTATCAGATTATTCCAAAAGATCGTAGTATAAACAACCAGAATGTAAGTGTGAATGAGCAGGCGAATGTAGTCATCATAACAATACTGCTACTTAAGACGCCCTCATGTCCCATGTTTTTTGCCATGATATAGCAGCTTACGGTTGTTGACGATCCAAGCATAATGAGTATCGCAACAATCTGCTCGCCTTTAAATCCCATTTTTACCGCTATTGGCATGAATATTCCTACAAGAACAATTAGCTTTATGAATGTAGCAACGAGCGCAGGTTTTATCTCATTTAGAGCTTTTTTTACTTCAAATGATGCTCCCATTGATATTAAACCCAGCGGTGTGGCAAGCCTTGCGATATTATCCGTAAAATTCACAAATAAAGCAGGTCTTGGAATTCTAAAAATTGACCAGATAAGACCTATGATTATTCCGATTATGATAGGATTTTTAGCTATTCCTACGGCAGTTTTCTTTATTAGCTCGCTTTTACAATTGCTTTCTTCTTCTGCAGTAAATATCAATATTATAACCGCAAAGATGTTATAAAGCGGGACACTTCCTAGTATCATAAGAGGCCCCATTCCTGTACTCGCATCTCCATAGATGTTGTGAATAAATGCAAGTCCAAGTAACGCAGCACTACTTCTATATGCTCCCTGAATAAATTCACCCCTTTTTCCTTTATCTTTTACACATAATACAGAAAAAAGAGATATTACTCCAATACTTGTTATTGTCACCAAAAAACAGAACAATACAAATTTACCATTCCATGTTCCTCTAAAATCTTGATCGGCAAGATCTTCAAAAACAAGCACAGGGAGAGCTATTTTGAACACGAATTTATTCATCCAGGATGCTGTCTTTTCATCTATAAATCCTATCTTGTTCAGGATAAATCCGAATATCATTAAAAGAAAAACCGGAAATGTTGCATTTAAACTAAATACTAAATTACTCATGATCTGTTTCTCGTGTATCGCTTTTTATTTTAATATTATTCCTACCGGACAATGATCCGATCCAAGAGCCTCACTGTAAATCTTGGCATCCTCTATCATTGGCATGAGTGACTTTGACACAACAAAGTAGTCAATACGCCATCCCGCATTTTTCTCTCTTGCATGAAATCTGTAGGACCACCATGAATAGGCTCCTTCAAGATCCGGATAAAAATATCTGAATGTATCCACAAGGTCAGATGCGACCACATTATCAAACTTTGATCTTTCTTCATCTGTAAATCCCGCATGTCCTCTGTTGGTCTTGGGATTTTTAAGATCAATCTCTTTGTGGGCAACATTTAAATCACCACAGTAGATTACAGGCTTTGTCTCTTCAAGCTTTTTGATGTATTTAAGAAAATCATCTTCCCAAACATGTCTGTATTCAAGTCTTGAAAGATCTTCTTTTGCATTGGGAACATAGACTGTAACAAGATAATAGTCATTATACTCAGCTGTAATGACTCTTCCTTCATGGTCATGTTCTTCAATTCCAAGTCCGTATGTTACGGAAATAGGCTTTTCTTTTGTAAAGATTGCGGTTCCCGAATATCCCTTTTTCTCTGCATAATTCCAGTATTCTTCATAGCCCGGAAGGTCCATTTTAATCTGTCCTTCCTGAAGCTTAGTCTCCTGAAGGCAGATCACATCAGGGTTTTCTTTATCCATAAATTCCTGAAAGCATCCCTTTGAAACGCATGCTCTAAGTCCATTAACATTCCATGATACAAGCTTTAATCCCATGTTAGAAATTTCCTTTTACTCTTTGCAGACTTTCGTCTGTTTCTTTTAACATCTCTCTGAGAGAAAGATTGTCTTCATAGCTAAATTCGCAGACCGAATATTGCAGGTAGTTGATATATCTTTTCGATCTTTCGAGAAGTGAAGCGTTCTGTGAAGACATCTCCTCACGGAAGTTCTCTGCCATTCCCTCTTCTGAAGAAACCGAAATAGCTGCAAATTCATCACCACGAATTCTTCCGTATATACAATCTTTAAACACAATATCTAGTATCTCTGCAACTTCTCTGACTGCCTGATCGCCTTCATTGTGTCCGTACACATCGTTGATTTTCTTAAGAGAATCCATTCTTATATACGCAACAACCGCATATTTTCCGGCTTCAAAATTCTCTTTGAGATAATCATAAGCTTTTGCAAAGAATCCTCTTCTGTTGAGTCCACCTGTAAGATAGTCCTGGCCTCCGATATGATCAAGAACTGAGTCATCTCTTGCAAGCTCTTCCTGGACTTCAAGAAGTTCTTTTTTGGTCTTGTCTATCTCAGTTTCCAAATATGAAACTCTGGAACTTATCGTAACTATACCAACTAAGCTGTCAAAATAATCATTGATAAGTATTCTGGGATTGAACTCAGTAACCATAAGTCCAAGCTGATATTGTCCAACAAAAATATTTCCGGCAACAAGAACTTTAGGTGTTCCATTATCAAAGACTGACAATATCTTATCTGAATCTATTTCAGTGCTATTCTCGGTCACTATTTCAGTTCCGTCTACAATAGCGCTCTTAACTCGGATTTTCTCTGGAATTTCCCAAGGATGTTTGTAAGTATTTCTAATCTTCTTGTCATACAAAAATAGACCGCAGTTTTTTACTCCATGCTCTGCGTTTATCTGTCCCATTGACTTATAAAGACCTTCTACTTCAAATTTTCGATTGAACAGTCTTGTCCCAATCTCGGAAATAACAGAAAGAGCCTCGGCTTCAGACTCTTCTATGAATGAAAAAACACAGGAAGGTTCTTCACTTGAAAGCTTCCCTGTTTCTGCATATGACACTGCATCACAAATAGCCTGATAGCCCTGCTGTTCAAGATATCCGTGATCAGACATTATTTTTTTCGAAGCAACATATCCTTCCTGCTCAGTAAGAGTCAAAAAAGGAATCTCAAAAAAGCTCTTTAAAAGAGCTTCTTTTTTTAGGATGGCAACATTCTTGCCGATTCGCTCAATATCAATAACAACCGCATCAAATCCAAGTTTTGTTGCGTATTTAAAAAGAGCTGTGTTCTGATATCTGTAAGGATGCTTCTCATCAACATCGTCATTATTTACAAGATATTTACCCGGCATGATGACAAGGGTTATCCCCTTGTCAACTGCCGCTTTATTTGCACCTATACAGATTTTTTTGACTTCATTGTCCTCTAGTTCAGAGATTACCAGTCCGATTCTCATGCTTCCCCCATCACTCGAAATCAATTAAGCGTTTTCGTCTATTTCACCGTCATTTACTTCATCGATATCATCGAGTTCTTTGTCTCCGTCAGAGATTTTTTCTCTAACCTTGGCAATTTTTGCTACTGTTACGCCCTTGTCGAGATTTATCATCTTTACTCCGGATGTTACTCTACCATGGACAGTTATCTCATCCATACGAAGCTGGATTATAATTCCGGCATTTGTGATCATCATGATCTCATTGTCTGCATTAACAGCCTTAACACCTATAACAGCTCCTGTTTTTTCGGTTATCTTATAGCACTTTACGCCTTTTCCGCCTCTGAACTGGTTGTTGAACTCACTGAGAACTGTTCTCTTTCCATATCCTTTTTCAGAAACTATGAGAAGTGAATCACCCTGAGTATTGAGCTGCATTCCGACAATCTCATCTGTATCGTCGAGTGTCATACCTCTTACACCCATTGATGATCTTCCGGTTGCTCTTACATCTTCCTCATCAAAGTGGATACACATTCCGTTCTTTGTTACAAGGAATACTTCAGCGCCCTTCTGAACACTCTTAACCTCAATAAGCTCGTCATCATCTCTAAGGTTGATTGCTGCAAGTCCTGTTTTTCTGACATTTATGAAATCAGTGATAGGAGTTTTCTTTACAGTACCTTTCTTAGTTACCATAAAGAGACTCTTATCCTCATCTTCAAATCCCTTAACAGGGATCATTGCTGTTATCTTCTCTCCCGGAGCGAGCTGAAGGAGATTAACGATTGCCATTCCCCTTGAAGTTCTTGATGCTTCAGGAATCTGATAAACCTTAAGTCTGTAAACTCTTCCCGTATTAGTGAAGAACATTACATAATTGTGGGTAGTTGTCATAAGGATATCTTCCACAAAGTCATTGTCGATTGTGGTAATTCCCTTGATTCCCTTTCCACCACGATTCTGAGCCTTAAAGTTATCAATAGACATTCTCTTTATATATCCGAGATTTGTCATTGCAATTACTGTATTTACATTAGGGATCAGATCTTCCATGTCAATATCTGAATCATCATGTCCGATCTGTGATCTTCTGTCATCACCGTATTTATCGGAAATCTCGGTTATCTCTTTCTTGATAACTCCGAGAAGTACTTTTCTATCTGCAAGAATAGCTTTCAATTCCTCAATTTTCTTAAGAAGTTCAGCATGTTCCTGTTCAAGCTTATCTCTCTCCAAACCTGTGAGAGTACGAAGTCTCATATCAACGATAGCCTGAGCCTGAACATCTGTAAGACCAAAGCGTGCCATGAGTTGTTCTTTAGCAAGAGCAACTGTCTCACTGCCTCTTATGATCTTTATTACTTCATCGATATTATCAAGGGCAATAAGTAATCCCTGTAAGATATGATCACGCTCTTCAGCTTTGTTAAGATCATACTTAGTTCTTCTTGTTACTACTTCCTCCTGATGAGCAATGTAGTGTCCAAGCATCTCTTTGAGATTCATGATCTTGGGCTGATTATTTACAAGCGCAAGCATTATTATTCCAAATGAATCCTGCATCTGTGTATGCTTGTACAGCTTATTGAGCATGATGTTAGGGTTAACATCATTTCTAAGCTCAATTACAACACGCATACCTTCTCTGTCAGACTCATCTCTGAGAGCTGTTATTCCGTCGAGCTTTTTAAGTTTAACAAGCTCAGCGATCTTTGAGATCATATTTGCTTTGTTTACAAGGTAAGGAAGCTCTGTAACTACAATTCTGTTCTTGCCGTTTTGCATAGGCTCGATATCAGTTACGGCTCTAACTATTACTTTTCCTCTACCTGTTCTGTAAGCCTCTTCAGCTCCTCTTGTTCCGAGGATTATACCACCTGTCGGAAAATCAGGTGCTTTAACGATAGAGAGCAATTCATCAATTTCAGTCTCTCTGTCTTCAAGTACACGGTTGTCGATCATCTTTACAACCGCAGCTATTGTCTCTCTTAAGTTGTGAGGAGGAATGTTTGTTGCCATTCCTACCGCAATACCTGTTGTTCCATTTACCAGAAGGTTAGGATATCTACTGGGGAGAACTGCAGGTTCTTTTTCTGTATCATCAAAGTTAGGAGTGAAGTCTACGGTATCTTTTCCTATATCCGCAGTCATCTCCATAGCGATCTTTGTAAGACGTGCTTCGGTGTATCGCATAGCCGCAGCGCCATCACCGTCGACAGATCCGAAGTTTCCGTGACCGTCAACAAGACAGCATCTCATTGACCATGGCTGCGCCATATTAACGAGAGCTCCATAAATAGAGCTGTCACCGTGAGGATGGTATTTACCCATTGTATCACCGACGATACGCGCACATTTACGGTGCGGCTTGTCGGGACCGTTGTTAAGTTCGATCATAGAGTACAGAATTCTTCTCTGTACCGGCTTAAGACCATCTCTTACATCAGGAAGCGCACGTGATGCGATTACGCTCATGGCATAATCGATGTAGTCTGCTTCCATCGTCTTCTGAAGATCTACTTCCTTTATTCTGTCAGTAGTGACTTTATCAAAAACGTCATCTGACAATTCGTTGTTGTTATTGTTATTATTTTCAGCCATTTCTTTTCCTTTTTACGTTCTTTAAATATCCAGGTTCTTTACAAATTTCGCGTTCTTTTCAATAAACTCTCTTCTGGGTTCAACTTTATCACCCATAAGTGTTGTGAAAGTAACGTCTATATCTGATTCGGATTCTTCATCCATGTTTACTCTGAGAAGAACTCTTCTCTCAGGATCCATTGTTGTCTCCCAAAGCTGCTCGGGATCCATCTCTCCAAGACCCTTGTAACGCTGAATCTTGTTGTTCTGGTCTCTTCCTACATCCATCAAGATCTTATTAAGTTCTTCATCACTGTATGCATACCAGACTTTTTTATTCTTCTCAAGCTTATAAAGAGGCGGCTGAGCAAGATATACATGACCCTCTTTGATAAGTTCAGGCATAAATCTGTAAAGGAAAGTGAGCATAAGTGTTGCAATATGCGCACCGTCTACATCGGCATCGGTCATGATAATGATCTTGTCATAACGAAGTTTGCTGATGTCAAAATCATCGTGTATACCTGTTCCAAATGCTGTGATCATTGACTTGATCTCTGCATTTCCGTATATTCTGTCAACTCTTGCCTTTTCTACGTTGAGAATCTTTCCTCTGAGAGGAAGGATAGCCTGTGTTGCTCTGCTTCGTGCAGTCTTAGCAGATCCACCGGCGGAATCTCCCTCAACTATGAATATTTCACAGTTCTTGGGATCTTTATCCGAACAATCGGCAAGCTTTCCGGGAAGTCCCAAACCATCGATAGGAGATTTACGTCTTGTAAGATCTCTTGCCTTTCTTGCAGCATCTCTTGCTCTCTGAGCAAGGATAGCTTTTTCAAGTATCTGCTTAGCAACGCTTGGATTCTGCTCAAGGAAATATGTAAGCTGTTCACCAACAATTCCTGCAACAGCTCCTCTTGCTTCAGAATTTCCAAGTTTCTGTTTTGTCTGTCCCTCAAACTGGGGATCTTCAATCTTTACACTTATGATAGCTGTAAGACCTTCTCTGATATCTTCACCTGTAAGATTATCATCATTATCCTTGAGCATCTTGTTAGTTCTTGCATAATCGTTAAAGGTCTTTGTAAGTGCAGCCTTAAATCCTTCAAGGTGTGTACCACCTTCGGGTGTGTTAATGTTATTTACGAATGTGTAAATACTCTCTGTGTATGAATCATTATGCTGAAGAGAAACTTCAACCTGTACATTGTTCTTATTTCCTTCAAAGTACATGATGTCTTCATAGAGAGCTGTCTTACTCTTGTTGAGATACTCAACAAATTCCTTGATACCACCTTCATAGTGGAAAGTCTGAACTACAGGCTCTTCACCTTCTTCAGTTCTAAGATCTGTAAGAGAGATTCTAAGTCCTTTTGTAAGGAATGCCATCTCTCTGAGTCTCTGCTTCAAAACATTGTAATCGTAGATTGTTGTCTCTTTGAAGATAAGAGCGTCGGGCTTAAAGTATACTCTTGTTCCTGAAACTCCTTCAGGAGCATCTCCTACAACCTTAAGAGGATAACAAACTTTTCCTCTCTCGTATCTCTGCTCATATACTTTTCCGTCTCTTGTAACCTGAACTTCAAGCCATTCAGAGAGCGCATTAACAACAGAAGCACCTACTCCGTGAAGTCCACCTGATACCTTGTATCCTCCACCGCCGAACTTTCCGCCTGCGTGAAGAATTGTAAATACAACCTCAACACCGGTAAGTCCGGACTTATGGTTAACGTCAACAGGAATACCTCTACCGTTATCTTTTACGATAATAGTATTATCTTCGTTAATTGTTACTTCGATATGATCACAAAATCCAGCAAGTGCTTCATCAACAGAGTTGTCCACTATCTCATATACAAGATGATGTAATCCTCTGCTCGCTGTAGTTCCGATATACATACCAGGCCTTTTTCTGACAGCTTCAAGTCCTTCCAGAATCTGAATTTGGTCAGCGCCATATTGTACTTCTTCGTTACTCATGTTCTACTCCGTTTCTTAGTTTTCACTACTTACTGTTCCTTCTGTTACTTTGAACAGCTTATCTATTTCAAATCTGTTATTAACAAACTCATCCAGACCGGTACAGGTTATTATCGTTTGAATATTTCCGATGGTGTTAAGAAGATAATTCTGCCTGTTACTATCAAGTTCCGACAAAACATCATCCAAAAGCAGTACCGGATTTTCCTTTTTAGCTCTCTTAACTATCTCTATTTCCGACAGTTTAAGTGATAAAGATGCGGTTCTTTGCTGCCCTTGAGATCCAAATTTCCTGATATCTATCGCATCTTCCGAATTCATCTTTTTTATCATAAAAGAAAAATCGTCTTTATGAGGTCCAATAGTAGTTTGCTTGGCATAAATATCTTTCTGCCTTGCCTGTTTCAATTTCTTTTCAAATTCATCAATCGTCACATTCGGCTCATAAAAAACAGACAGAGTTTCTTTCTCTCCCGTTAGCTTTTCATGAATAGGTCTTATTATTTCATTAAGATCTTTGATGAATTTTTCTCTGGTCTTTATAATGACGGATCCGTATTCGAATAATTGCTTATCCTGAACATCCAGTAATACGCTGTTTTCGGGATGTTCAAAAAGACCCTTTAGAATCTTGTTTCTCTCTATTACCAGTTTGTTGTACTTAGAAAGACTGTTAAGATATATCTGATCCAGCTGACACAGCTCCATATCCATGAATCTGCGCCTTTCGGAAGGACCATTTTTTATTATACTCAGATCTTCCGGTGAGAAAAAAACTACATTCAACCTTCCAATTAGATCAGACGCCCTCTTTATCTTCTGTCCGTCAATAGCGATTCCTTTAGACTTATTCTTTCGAAGGTGCATATCAACGCGGTATTCTGCATTGTCTTTTTCCAAGATTGTTCTTATATGCGCTTCTTCTTTTCCGAACCTGATTATTTCCTTGTCTTTACTGCCTTTGTGTGACTTTGTTGTTGCAGAAACAAAAATTGCCTCAAGGATATTAGTCTTTCCCTGAGCATTGTCACCATACAGTATGTTAGTCCCACTGCTGAAGTTTATCTTTATATTCTCATAATTCCTGAAGTCAGCTAATTCCAATGATTTTATTATCATTTTTCTATCTTTACCTGTACGCCGTCGTATTCAAAAACGTCTCCATCATAAAGCTTTCGACCGCGTCTTACCTCAACTTCGCCGTTTACTTTTACAAGACCGGCTTGTATGTCCATTTTAGCATCAACACCTGAGCCCTCGAGACCGGCTTTTTTCAAAGCCTGTCCGAGTTTAATAAATTCATCTTGTTCTCTTAACTTTACTATTTCCATCTTAAATCAGGTCCTTTGGTAATTGATTAATCAACTGTCGTGAAGTTGACAGGTAATACCAGATATGTGTAAGTTGATTCCTTATCCCTGATAAAGCAAGGTGCTTTAGGATTAACAAGATAAATATCAACTATTTCATCTTCAATAGCTCTAAGTGCATCGATGAGGAATTTAGGGTTAAATCCAATCTTCAGATCCTTACCCTGTTTCTCGATATCGATTTCTTCATCCATGCTACCGATTGTAGAATTGATCTTAAGTTCCATAGAATTATCAAGAATAGAGATAATAACAGGCTTTTTGTCTCCTTCTTTTACAAGAAGAGTAGCTCTGTCTATACAATCAAGTAACTCTTTTCTGTTGATACTCATCTTTGTCTCATAGTCACTTGAAAGCATCTGGTCGATGCTGAAATACTCACCTTCGATAAGTCTTGAAACAACAACTGTATTTTCAAACTCAAAGAGAACATGCTTGTCGGTAAAATAGATATTTACCATCTTCTCAGTACTGTCTCCGAGAATCTTACTGATCTCACCAAGAGTCTTACCGGGAACAATTACTTTCTTGTATGAATATTCTTCAGAGAGTTTTACTTTTCTGATAGAAATTCTGTGACCGTCAAGAGAAACGAGCTTTAAGGTATCTCTGTCAACCTCAAAAAGTTCTCCTGCCATCATTTTATTAGCATCATTTTCTGAAATGGAAAAGATTGTCTGTTGAATTACATTTCTAAGAGTAAACTGAGAAACAGATACTCCGTCTACTTTCTCAATTGACGGAAGATATGTGAAGTCATCACCTTTTCTTCCAATGAGATTGAACTTTGCTTTTTCACAACTGATTATTACTTTGTTAGAACTATCTGACTCAATAGTAACGGCATTATCAGGAAGCTTTCTTACAATATCTACAAAGATCTTTGCATCGATTGCTATATATCCTCTTTCTTCAATGTTACCCTCAACTATTGTCTGTATTCCAAGTTCCATATCATTGGCGATGAATTTGATAACACCTTCTGTTGCATCT
>JAFZQT010000086.1 GCA_017620235.1 Butyrivibrio sp.
CCTGTTCCGATAGCCCAGATAGGCTCGTAAGCGATAACAAGCTTCTTAACCTGATCAGCAGTTACACCGTCAAGATCCCATGTGATCTGTCTCTCGATCCACTCTTTGTAAGTATCAGCATTACGAAGTTCGAGTGACTCACCACAGCAAAGGATAGGTGTAAGTCCTGAAGCAAATGCCTTCTTAACCTTCTGATTGATAAGGATATCGTTCTCTCCGAAGATATCTCTTCTCTCAGAATGTCCGATGATGATGTACTCAACACCTGCATCCTTAAGCATGGGTGCTGAAATCTCTCCTGTATATGCTCCGCTGTCTACGATGTAGAAGTTCTCTGCACCTACGTGTACGTTTGTACCCTTAACAGCGTTAACTACAGGTACAATGTCAATTGCAGGTACGCAGTAAACTACGTCTACAGCATCATTTTTTACAAGATCCTTGAGCTCTTCACAAAGAGCTACTGCCTCGCTGGGAGTCTTGTTCATCTTCCAGTTTCCGGCAATTATTCTTCTACGTGCCATAATTTCCACCTCTGTATTTTGTAATAATGTTTGTGTTGTTCACAAGGAAGTTACACTTCGCTTTGCTCAGTGTAACACGTTCGAACCAGATTCGATAATACCTCATCAGGTTCTCACAGCCGAACAAAGTAGTACACTAGGCTCGAAAGAACCTCGCCAAGTGATTACTTTTTATCATCAGCAGCTACAACTCCGGGAAGTGCCTTACCCTCGAGGAACTCAAGAGAAGCTCCACCACCTGTTGAGATGTGGCTCATCTTGTCAGCGAAGCCAAGCTGGTTAACAGCTGCTGCACTATCACCACCACCGATGATTGTTGTAGCTGTTGTCTCTGCAAGAGCCTTAGCTACTGCCTTTGTTCCCTCAGCAAGAACAGGGTTCTCGAACACGCCCATAGGTCCGTTCCAAACAACTGTCTTAGCTGACTTAACAGCCTCTGCAAAGAGATCACGTGTCTTAAGTCCGATATCAAGACCTTCCTTGTCTGAAGGAATCTCAGTTGAAGGAACGATCTCTGTCTCGATGCTGGGGTTGTCGATAGGATCAGGGAATCCAGCAGATACAACTGTATCGATAGGAAGAAGAAGCTGCTTGCCGTTAGCCTTAGCCTTCTCAAGCATTTCCTTACAATAATCAAGCTTTGTATCGTCTACAAGAGACTTACCAACCTCATAGCCCTGAGCCTTGAGGAATGTGAATGCCATACCACCACCGATGATAAGTGTATCGCACTTCTCAATGAGGTTATTGATAACGTTGAGCTTATCAGCAACCTTAGCGCCGCCAAGAATAGCTACGAAAGGTCTTACAGGATTCTCAACTGCATTTCCGAGGAAATCGATTTCCTTCTGCATGAGGTATCCAACTGCGTTGTTTCCGCCCTTCTCTGTGATGAACTTTGTAACGCCTGCTACAGAAGCGTGTGCTCTGTGAGCTGATCCGAAAGCATCACATACATAGTCGTCAGCAAGCTCTGCGAGCTCTTTTGCAAAAGCATCTCCAGCTTCTTCGGGCTTAGTCTCTTCCTTGCCTCTGAAACGAGTATTCTGAAGAAGGATAACATCTCCCTCGTTCATAGCCTCTACTGCTGCTGTTGCATCAGCGCCTGTTACGTTGTAATCAGAAATGAACTTAACCTCTTTGCCGAGCTTCTCTGAAAGTCTCTTTGCAACAGGTGCAAGTGACTCACCCTCGTTGGGGCCGTTCTTTACTTTTCCAAGGTGTGAGCAAAGAATAACCTTGCCGCCATCCTTTACAAGTTTGTTGATTGTAGGAAGAGCAGCTACAACTCTTGTCTCGTCTGTGATCTCACCGTTCTTAAGAGGAACGTTGAAGTCACAACGAACGAGTACGCGTCTTCCCTTTACGTTAATATCGTCTACTGATTTCTTATTAAGACTCATTTTTCGACTCCTTTATAGTTTGAATGAATTTCCTATTGAATATAATAGCATTTCGCTCGCGAAATGCTTGCGCGCGAGCGGTATTGCGAAGCAATAATTCACCTCTCCGCGAGCTGCGCATCCTTCTCTATTTTATGTCATAGGAATCAATTTCCTATGATATAAAATAGAGGGCCTGGTCCAAACGGACCGGACCCTCTTAATGGTTTTTGTATTTAGATAGTTCGAAACTACCGCTCGTGAAGTGATTTCACAAGAAAGTTCTGCTCTCGCACCTAGCGGTGCTCGCCAGAACTAAGTTCGAATCTACCGCTCGAGGAAACCTCGCGGGATTCTCACTTAACGAACTTCTCGAAGTACTTGATTGTACGAACCATCTGTGATGTGTATGAGTTCTCGTTGTCATACCATGAAACAACCTGAACTTCATAGAGATCATCACCGATCTTGTTAACCATTGTCTGTGTTGCATCGAAGAGTGAACCATATGTCATTCCAACGATATCAGATGAAACGATCTCATCCTCGTTGTATCCGAATGTCTCAGGATCAGAAGCCTTCTTCATAGCCTCGTTGATAGCTTCCTTAGTTACCTCTGTGCTTGACTTAACAACTGCGAAAAGAAGAGTTGTTGAACCTGTAGGAACAGGAACTCTCTGAGCAGCTCCGATGAGCTTTCCGTTAAGTTCAGGGATAACAAGGCCGATAGCCTTTGCAGCACCTGTTGAGTTAGGAACGATGTTTACAGCGCCTGCACGTGAACGACGAAGGTCACCCTTTCTCTGTGGTCCATCAAGGATCATCTGATCACCTGTGTAAGCATGGATTGTTGCCATGATACCAGACTGGATAGGTGCGAAATCGTTAAGAGCCTTAGCCATAGGTGCAAGGCAGTTTGTTGTACATGATGCAGCTGAGATGATGTTATCCTCTGCTGTAAGTGTCTCGTGGTTAACATTGTATACGATAGTAGGAAGATCATTTCCTGCAGGAGCAGAAATAACAACCTTCTTAGCACCAGCATCGATATGAGCCTGTGCCTTAGCCTTTGATGTGTAGAAACCTGTACACTCAAGAACAACGTCTACACCGATCTTTCCCCAAGGAAGGTTCTTAGCATCAGCCTCTTTGTAGATTGTGATCTCCTTGCCATTAACTGTGATTGAATTCTCGCTGTAAGAAACCTTATCAGCGTACTTGTACTTGCCCTGTGATGAATCATACTTAAGAAGATGAGCAAGCATCTTAGGATCTGTAAGATCGTTGATTGCTACGATCTCTGTTCCCTCATGCTCAAACATCTGTCTGAAAGCAAGACGTCCGATACGACCAAAACCATTGATTGCTACTTTAACTGCCATTTTAAGTTCCTCCTAAAATGAATATAATATTTAATTGCTGCTTATATATCACACTTATTGATAATTTTTTATCAGCAACTCTAATTCTAATAAAAAATGTAGCATAAATCAAGTAAGAATATTATGATATAGGTGTCAAAAAGTCAAAAATGCGTACATGCTTGCATGTTAAGCTTTTTGACCTTTTGACCCGAACAAGTATGAGGAATTAGCAATTTACGTAGTAAAATTGCGTTTTCCGAACACTTGTAGAATTGCGAGAATGACGTTAGTCATGGAGCAATTCGTATATCATAATATTGACACTGCCAAAAGCAAAAATGCGTACATGCTTGCATGTTAAGCTATTCAATCTTTTGACCGTTTATCATTACAAATTTGCGATTATTACGGAGAACAGCGTATGATCTTACCTGCAGACTACCATTTGCACACACACAATTCGGGCGACAGTGAAGCCCCTATGGAAGACATGATAAAAAGTGCCATTACCAGAGGGCTTGATGAGATTTGTTTTACCGATCACATGGACATGGACTATCCCATAACCGAAGACACCCCTAAAGATTATTTTTTATTAGATACACCTCCATATAAAAAAGAGCTCTATAAATATAAGGAGATGTACAAAGATAAAATAATGGTCAAATTCGGTGTCGAAGTAGGCATGCAGACTCATATCGCCATGCAGAACACAAACTATGTCCGCTCGGAATCTTTTGACTTCGTCATTGCATCCATGCATCTTATAGACGGACAAGATCCCTACTACCCTGAATTTTGGGAAGGTCGCGATTCAAAAGACGTTTTCCGTCACTACTTTGAACTTACACTTGAAAATCTTAGGCTCTTTGATGACTACTGCGTTCTCGGGCATCTCGATTACATTGCCCGTTATGCACCAAAGGATAAAACTCCTTATTCTTATCAGGATTATTCCGACATCATCGACGCCATTCTTATACATCTGATAAACAACGATAAAGGACTCGATTTCAATACGAGCAGACTTTTCAGGGACGGCGCACCTACGAATCCCCATCCCGAGGTCTTAAAAAGATACAAAGAACTCGGCGGAAGGATTATTACTTTCGGTTCCGACGCCCACAATCCCGCAGGCATTGCCGGTGCATTTGAAAAAGCAAGTATCATGGCAAAACAATGCGGATTTGATGAGTACTGCACCTTCGAAGACCGCGAGCCCACATTCCACAAACTCTAAGGAAAACTTTATATAATTATCGAAATATAGTAAAATGTAATATGATATAAGTGTCAAAAGCTCAACATGCATACATGCTTGCATGTTATGCATGTTGAATTTTTGGCATTAGTTTCAAAAGACGTAACCGGCTCTCACATTGCGGAGGCAGTATGAAGGAAGAATTTTACACAAGAGGTAAAAGAACCAATATATATAGTGCAATATTCATGTATAAGTCCGTTACACTTTGCGTTCTGTGCGTAAGTGCCGCACTTTTGACTTTCTATTGCAGGACAGACCTCCTAAAATTCAGCGTTTCCGAGAACAAAACTTCGCAAAGGCTCTTGCTATCTGTCTTAATCTTTGTTTTAATGGTATTTATTTCAGTTGTTATTGATTTCTATATATTGAAGAAAACAGCAAACATAGGCTATAAGTTAAACCGACTTGCCTACCTTGACAGACTCACCGGACTTCCAAACAGATTCAGCTGTGATCTTCTGTTCGAAAGTTTCAATGGTTCAGACCGTCTTCCGGGCGTTGGCTTTATTGTTATGAAAATAAATAATCTTCCGTCCGTAAACAAAAGCTCCGGACATGATAACGGCAACAACCTCATCTCAGAGTTTTGCTACATACTTGAAGATGTCGGAGAAAAATACGGATATGTCGGAAGAAATGGGGGAAATGAATTTATCATTCTGATTGAAGACTGTTCGGAAACCGACTGCGATATGTTCCTTTCAGACCTCACAAAAAGAATCCGCGGCTACAATGAAATGGCTGTAGGAACTCCACTCGAGATTGCATACGCAGGAGTGCTCAATTCTAAAGAGAAAAAGCCCGTAATGTCCGAACTTATATCTTTTGCCTATAAGAAATTAAAGGATGCTTCACAGATACTCTCATGAAAAATACGGTTACAAAAAGCTTTTTTAAAAATCGTATATTCTGTTCAATCTGTCTTTTGACCTGCTCTATTCTATTTCTTACGTCTTGCGGCTCCAAACAAGGTGTAACACTTCTTGACAAAGCCGGACACAAAAAAGATGCACAGATTGATGAGACTGTAAGGGGAAGTCGCGACAACACACCGCTTTGCCTTGTTCCCACAGCTCCCGGACTTGAAACATATGAGAATCAATATGCCCTGATTGACTATTCAAACAAGTCTGAGGGCTATGTTTTCGTGACATATAACGGCAGCTGTCCCAAGGTTAAGCTACAGATCACAGGTCCCGACAACGTAACTTACACCTACGATATCTCAAACAGTTCAAAAAAAGGCGAAGTCTTCCCTCTTCAGGCAGGCGACGGCACATACATGATCAACGTATACGAGAATATCACCGAGAGCAAATACTCAATGGTATTCACGTTCCCTCTCGATGTCACTCTCTCAAACGGATTTAAACCATTTTTATATCCCAACCAGTTTGTCAACTTCACTCCCGACTCTCTCGCTGTCAGAAAAGGCGCTGCACTTGCTTATCCTTGCGATTCAGACATTGAGGTTGTAGCGGAAGTTTATAATTTCATGATACAAAACATTACATACGACTATGAAGAGGCTGAAACCGTGCAAAGCGGCTACCTCCCCGATCTTGATGAGATCCTTATCACTCAGAAAGGAATATGCCTCGACTACGCTTCACTTATGGCGGCTATGCTACGAAGTCAGAACATACCAACCAAGATGGAGATTGGATACGCCGGAACCGCTTATCACGCATGGCTCAGCACATATATAAAGGATGTCGGCTGGGTAAACGGAATGATCGAATTTGACGGAAAAGACTGGTCACTTCTCGATCCCACTTTTGCATCAAATACAGAGGAAAGAAAACTCGAAAACTTTATCGGTGACGGATCCAACTATTCCGTTAAATACGTTTATTAATAATCTTCGGAGGCACCATGAAAAAAACAGATAAACAAAAAGTTTTAAGCAGCTATGAGATCTCAAGCTTTTGCAGACAGATGGCTCTTCTTATGAAGGCAGGAATCGCGCCCGCTGACGGAATCGATATCTTGAACGAGGATTCCAAAGACGGCTCAGCAAAAAAAATACTCGGAAAGATCAGCCAGACTTTGCGAAGCGGCGAAAAGTTCCACATAGCTCTTGCGATGAGTAATGTTTTTCCCGATTACGTAATACATATGGTAACGATCGGCGAAACTTCCGGAAATATGGACGTCGTTATGGATTCCCTTGCTGACTACTACGAAAGGGAAGACGCCATTCAGGAGAGCGTAAAAAACGCGATCAGCTACCCTCTTATCATGATATTTATGATGATGGTTATCGTAACGGTCCTTGTTGCAAAAGTACTCCCGATATTCCAGCAGGTTTTCGCACAGCTCGGAACGGGCATGAGCGGCTTCTCCCAGTCTCTTTTGAATCTGGGTAGCCTCTTGAACAAGTACTCTTTTGCCCTTGTTATATTACTCGTGATCATCGCAATACTGTTCCTCTACTTCTCTCTTACTACGAGCGGAAAAAAGAACTTTAAAAAGTTCATGATCAAATTTGCACCAACCAGAAGACTTATGCAGGAACTTGAGAGCGAGCGTTTCGCAAGCGGAATGGTTCTCACTCTTTCAAGCGGTATCGATACTTTTGAAGGTCTTTTACTTGTGAAAAAACTTGTTGAGAGCAAGGAAATGAAAAACAAGATCGAGGAGTGCAGAAACTTCCTTATCGATGGAGACAGCTTCCCTGAAGCTCTGGAAAAATCTTCTATCTTCTCATCTTTTTACGCGCAGATGGTGTCTGTAGGCTTTAAATCAGGTTCTATGGACAAAGCAATGAAGCAGGTTGCGGAGAGATACGAAAGAGATACGGGAAGAAGGATCTACACTCTTATCTCCGTTCTTGAACCCACACTCGTTATTATACTTTCAGTTATCGTAGGAATGATTCTGATGTCCGTAATTCTCCCTCTGATGGGAATTATGACAAATATTGGATGATACACATATGACAAACAGATTTGAAGCTAAAAACAGCATATTTTCACATATCACGGATACTGTTTACAGATGGTCTTCCATCGTAATACTCATTGCAATATGTATCCTGTTTTATATTGCCATCGATGCATCGGGACGAAGCACGATTGAAAAGCAACAGACTTCACTTGAAAACGCCATAAACAGAGACATTGTTCAGTGCTATTCAATTGAAGGCAGATATCCGCCCAGTCTTTCATACATCGAGGAGCACTACGGACTTGTGTACGACGCATCGACTTTCTTTGTGGACTACCAGCCCATCGCATCGAACATGTACCCTGACGTTACGGTCATCAAAATAAGATAGAGGAAATGTTATGGATCTTGAAGGAGGAAGAAGTCACATCATAGACATGGTTTTCGTTATATGTCTGATGTTTCTTTTTATCTTTTCCGCACTCAGCGTTATAACCATCGGCGCGGAAATATATCAAAAAAATGTCACTGCCGTGGATGACAACTATCACAAGCGTACAGCCTGTGCGTACATAACCGAGAAAGTCAGACAGTCTGACGTAAACGGCGGGATTACCATAAAAAAGATATTCGACCAGAATGCTCTTGTTCTTCAGAGCGAAGAAAACGGCATTCTTTACAACACCTACATATATGACTACGAGGGAAATCTCATGGAGCTCTTCGCCATGGATCAGCTCAAAGATCTTTTTCCCCAGACCGGTCAAAAGATACTTGAACTGAACAAGTTTGATGTCGAATATGTAGGAGCTGATACTCTTTCCGTTTATGTTCTTTTAAAAGACGGAACGGAAGAATCATTTTTGGTCAAAACAAAAAGTGTCAGTGAGGAATAAATAATGCCTGAAAATAATTCAAGAACAAGCCTGTTCCTGATGGAACTTATAATAGCGGTTTTTTTCTTTTCCCTTGCCGCGGCAGTTTCAATAAGACTGTTCGTCGGAGCGCACAAACTCACGGAAAAATCCACCGCACTCAGCAATGCAACGATCTGGTCGCAGAACCTTGCCGAAGCTTTTTATGAATGTAACGGCGTCATACCTAAGATTGCCGAGATGTTCCCCTACTCATCTGCCTCAGAAGACGCCGTAATTTTGCTTTTTGATGAAGAATGGAATGTATTGCAGGACACTCATTCAGACGCCTCATATGAGGCTCTGCTGGTCGCAGAGAAGGTAGACGCAGCGACACTCTACTCGGATATCAAAAAATACGGAACCTCATATTCCGGCAAAGCAATTAAAGGTAACATAGCAATACTTAATGTTAAGGAAACCAACGAAGTAATTTCTTCGATTCCCGAAAACAAAGATATCATAATAATCAGTTATTCAGTTGACACCCCTCTGGATACAAAGGAGGCAAAGTGAAAAAGAAAGGTAAACACGGCATAAATATCGGAACAGCGTCAATACTGCTTGTTTTCTCAGTTTTGTGCCTGATCTCATTTGCAACGCTCACACTCGTAAATGCAAAAGCAGATTACAACTTAAGCAAAAATCTGTACGACAGACAATTGTCTTACTACAGTGCATGCCATCAGGGCAACGCTTTTGTAAATGCTGTAAATTCGGGCTACCGCAAAGGAATAACAGGTGATATAATGGAGGAAAGCATACCATTAACCGACAAACAATCGCTTGATATTGCGATAATTGCTAATAGTGCAAAAAAATCCTTCAATTCAAACAATACTTGTAGTATAATTCAGTGGCAGGTCGTAAATCACGATGATACAGAGTATGACTACAGTCTGCCGGTTATGAAATAATGGTAACAAGTAAGTTTAGCCTGAACAAAACGAAATTTTATCAAATTTTTATTTTTTAAATAACGTTTTAACTCGCTTTATCATAATCATGTGTTACAATATATTATGTACCGAAATACTTAATTTTGAAAAAAATTGCTTAAATTTTTTTAGCAACTAAAAATACTTTTTGGAGGTTCAATATGGGAAAAAGAATACTCATTACTGATGATGCCGCTTTCATGCGTATGATGCTTAAGGATATCCTTTCCAAGAACGGATATGAAATTGCGGGCGAGGCAGAGAACGGTAAAGTCGCAATCGAGAAATATAATGAGTTGAAACCCGACCTTGTTACTCTGGATATCACAATGCCTGAGCTTGATGGAATTGGCGCACTTAAGGGAATTAAGGCTGCAGATCCTAACGCTGTATGTATCATGTGTTCCGCAATGGGTCAGCAGGCGATGGTTATCGAATCAATTCAGGCGGGTGCAAAAGACTTCATCGTTAAGCCTTTCCAGGCAGACCGTGTTCTTGAAGCTGTTAAAAAAGCTATCGGATAATATTTACATAGTACTAAAGCGAAAATCAAAGCTGTCACATTATGTGGCAGCTTTTTTTGTTTGACCCTTATTATTCATCTTATAGATATGACCTTAGAAGCTCAAATCTGCTCCTAAGGTCATATATCAAATTATTTACTTCGTACAATCACAGATTTAAAACCTGCTCGGGCTTACCTGTGATTCTCTCATCGATCATGAGCTAATTTTACATTGAGTATTCCTTCTCGAGATAATATCAGCCTTCTCTATCAAAACCAAAGAGGAATTTCCAAAGCTTATCATCTGACCAGATCAACTTCCGAAGCTCCTCACTATCTGATGAATTGAGCATCCGGCTGAAATCAACGTCAACCAGTCTAATTAATTCGTGCACTTCAGGCTTGACAGATCCTCTTTTTATGGATTCAATGAATGAAGCAACATTCTCATCATCTTCATTGCAATCAATATATAATTTGCCATTCTCATCGGTGCAAATATAAAAAGTCTCGAATTGCGGAACTGGTTTATCATAATTGTAAAGCTTGCACTCGTTATGTACACATACAACATAAGAGCCCTGATCAAGACCTTGAGTTGTATATATATCAACAGGATGATTCTTTTCTACATAATCAGTATATGCGATGAGCGACTTCGTATCCTTCTGTCCTTTGCATATAATATCCAATTCTTTCTCATCACCATCCGCAACCGCATTGTAATACCTTGCAATGATATCTTTTATCTCAGGAGTAGTATTCTTCTTCATCTCCTCCTGTTCTTTTTCATACTCGTTTTCCATAGATTGAAGCGTTTTAAGAAACTCACTTTGCTCCTTACTGCCATTATCTATAAGCGCTCTCATAAGTTCGATTCGATTGTTTTTTATAAGAGTCTCTTTCCATGTTGAATCATCCATAGCATGGAAGTCGATATCCCAACGGCCTCGTTTCCTGTTAGCCACAACAGCATAATCTTCGCCTGAAGAAACATAATCCCAATCTTCACCATCACTCTCTAATATTCTAAGCACATCATTAGGACTATCATAGGCGTCACGATTTGCAGCTTCATCAGATGTTAGTTTTTCTTTTCTCATAAAAACCAAATCTCCTGCAGATCCACGTTCAATCCATTTCTCCTCGCCACCTTGCTGTCCGCCAGCTTCTGCCTGCGGCTCCGAAGGATCTTCGTTTGCTTTCACAATTTCAGCTACATTGTTTTCAATGCCCTTTGTTCCTCTGCTTGTAGCAAAACATACTCCCACAACAATGCAAACAGCGATGGATGCTATTGTGATCCAGAAAGCAGGCTTCTTATAATTGGCAACATTCTTTATTCTGCTCTTAACGTCTGTTTCTCCAAATGCGACAGGGCACGCTGCGATCATCTTTCTTGGCATGCTGTGTTCCAGCAACACTCTACAATACTCAGACTTTTCGTTTCCGTCAATATCCCTGGTTACCTTTTCATCGCAGGCATACTCTATGTCCTTACAAAGAAGGACATATGCTACCCAACAAAGAGGCTGAAACCAGTACACCGATAGAATCGCAAAACCAAGAGGCTTCCATATATGATCGCGTCTGCTTAGATGTGCAAACTCATGCTTTAAAATATATTCTTTTGCATTTTCCGATAACGATGATGGCAAATATATTCTCGGCGATATAATTCCCAGAATAAAAGAATCTGAGATGTTATCACACTTGTAGACTCCGGGCGCGATTTTTATTGAAGCGCTGACTCTTTTTCTGATCAATATATAAGTTATTACGGCATATAGCAGCATTACGATCATGCCTGCAAACCACACAATCTGACCTATATGCAGGTAGCTCATCAACCGGTTCCCTTTTGCCGACGAACCGGTATCAGATACCTGATCGGTAATTTCCGGTGCTGTCACATCAGATGTATAATTCTGCTCTATCGCCGGATTCTCAATATCGAAAACACCACTCACTCCCGCAATAGTTTGCGGATTATTTTCCATAACAACAGTTGTCGAAATCGGTTCTCCCGTAGGAATAAGACTTAAAACACTTTCAAACTTTATGGGAACAACCAACTTTACCGCAACAATTAGCCAAAGCAAGCATGTGATCCACTTAGGCATCTTTTTACCTAACGCTCTGACCACAATGATTGCGATAATAAGTGCGCTTACAGTAATGGCGTTATTTAAAACGCTTATAAATACTCTCTCCATCATTAGTCTCCCAATGAATCCTCTCTCATCCCGCTGTATCTTCGCACTCGCTCTTTATAGCTTGAAGCTTTGTCACAAGATCGCTTTGTTCTAAATTATCACCGGCTGTATGACATTCTAAAAAAATGTCACAATTGGCCTTCAAGACATTCTTACTCCAAGTTTCATCATCCTCAGAAGCAGCGCTACCATCTGCATTCAATTCTCTATTCGCCAAGATAGCATACTCTTCATCTGAATAAGCAACGTCCCAATCATCACCATCACTTTCCAGTCCTTTTAGCGCAGCTTCCGTACTATTGAAAATTCCGGCATTTGCATCTTCACCGGATGTTGTCTTTTCTTTCTTCAGAACAACGCAATCTCCCGCTACTTCCTTTATACACCACTTCTCCTCGCCGCTTTGCTGTACGCCGTCTTCTGCTTTTGCAATTTCAGCAACACTGTTTTCAATGCCTTTTGTTCCTATATTTACAGCAAAACACGCTCCCACTGCAGCACACACTATAATAGATGCGATTGTGATCATTCTTTTCTTCATGTCTGTTCCTCCAAATACCCTATTCATTCTCTACACACATCCACGTAACTATAATTACAATTATCAAGAAAAACTGAAATGTCATAAAACTACTACTTAAACAACTCCACGTAAGTGCTATCAATATAACATTCACCTTCCTCCAGCTTGACCTTATACCAACCGTCAACTTCTCCAAGAATTTCAACTTCTTCATCAGGCGCCAGATATCCTACAACTTCACTATCTACACTGGGACTTTTACGAGTTCTGAGAACACCCTCAGGTGTAACAATTCTTCCATATGTTGTCCCAGGCACTTCAAAAGCAACCTTTTTTCTCATATCAGCAAGTATAGAACTTAGATTCTCATCTGCCTTTAACATTCCGCTATACTCAGCAGCAACCTTATTGCGAAGTTCGATCACCTCGGGCTTCGAATCAGCATTTATAATACAATTACTAATTTTTGAATCATTAGATTCGCCATCTATATACAGCTTACCTTGCTCATCTGTTCCTATGTAAAATGTTTCAAGTTGGGGAATCGGCTTATCATAATCATTCAGCTTAAACAAATTATAGACATAAACCAAATAGCTTCCTTCATCGGCTCCGGGCAGTGTATATATCTTGTTTGGATCATTTTTTTCAATATACTTTGCATACCCCTTCATCATATTTTCCTGATTTTCGCTATATCCTTTGCTGATGCTTCTGAGTGTTTCAATATCGCCGCTTGCACAAGCCTCATAATACTTTTTTATGAGGTCAGCAATCTCAGGATCTGTATTCTCTTTTAAAGCAGACTTCTGATCAGACACATCGGTCGAACTTGCCGCTCCTGATACTTCAGCATGATTTACACTATTCTTAAGCTCTACGCCCTGTACCTGCTGCCCTTCTTTTGCCTGTTCAAGTTCCACAGTCTGCTCCTCGCTTGTAACCTTAGAGCCTTTGCTTGTGGCAAAACATACTCCTACCACAGCACATGTCATAACAGATGCCAATGTAATCCAAAAAGCAGGCTTCTTATAATTAACAACATTCTTTATTCTATCCTTCACATTCGTTCCTCCGAATGCCACAGGGCAAGCTGCTATCATTCTTCTTGGCATACTATTTTCCAGTAGTATTCTGCAATAGTCAGCCTTTTCGCCCTCTCCAATATTCTTAGTTACTTTTTCATCACAGGCATACTCTATATCCTTGCAAAGAAGGATATAAGCAATCCAGCATAAAGGGTTAAACCAATATACCGATAAGATCAAGAACCCAAGCGGTTTCCATACATGATCTCGCCTGCTTAAATGTGCAAATTCATGTTTTAATATATACTCTCTTGCTTCAGCAGATAACGCTGACGGTATATAAACTTTAGGAGATATTGTCCCAAGAATAAATGAATCTGAAATATCATCACACTCATAAACCCTTGAATCAATCTTCACCGAAGCACTGACTCTTTTCCTTATCAACATATATGTTGTCAAAGCGTAAGTCAGCATTACAATCATGCCCACAAGCCACGCAATTGCTCCTATGTGGAAAAAGATCTGCAACGGATTGATACTTACTGCCTCATCCGATGTAAAGCTCTGAATGATCACAGGATTCACAATCTCATCAACACTACCTATTCCCGATGATATCTGCGGATTGGATTCCATAACGATGTTTGGAGGAATCGGTTCTCCAGTAGGAACAAGGCTTAATGCACTTTCAAGCTTTATAGGAACAGCCAGTTTTACAGCAACAATTATCCATAGCATGCATGTGATCCATTTAGGCATCTTTTTTCCAAGCGCTCTGACAACAATAATTGCGATAATAAGTGCACTTACTGTAATGGCATTATTTAATACATTTATAAATAATTGCTCCATACTATACCCTCTTTATTGCATCGATCATCTTCTGTATTTCTTCAACATCATCAGCCGAAAGCTTTTTACGTGAAGTAAATGCAGCGATAAATGCAGGAAGTGAACCGTCAAACGTATCCTCGATTATCCTTTCGCTCTGTGCAGCACCAAACTCCTCTTTAGTAAGAACAGATGATACAACACCGTTTTCGTTTTTGAATATGCCACGCTCACACAAGCGCTTCAACATAGTGTAAGTGGTAGACTTTTTCCACTCCAGTTTTTGCTCGCATAATCTCACAAGTTCGCCTGAAGGGATTGGCTCATTCTGCCATATAATATCTGCAAACTGTCCTTCTACAGCACCTAATCTCAGTTCTTCCATCATTACCTCCGTTAATAATTTGTTTGAATACATTGTAAAACTATTTTTATATAACCTAAAAATTATGACCATGAGAACTTATCATGATTTATGTTGTTCTGATATGTAATACATGCGACTTTACCTTCTCTGATACCAAAAGTAATCTGACAGTCTCCAAAATCATAAATAAGGCTTTCGCCAAAGATTTCATTGAATTTATCTTCTGTCAATTCTTTACCGTCAGGACCATAAGCTTTAGGATGCTCAATATTTGGCTCTCCATAAGCTTCCATAACTTCGTCTTTGGTACTGCCAACCTTAATATTACGTGAAGTAGTAATCACATCCTTCTCTGTAACAATAAATATTGGCAACTCTATCCCATCTTTCTCAAGAACTTGAAGGTCAAAATCCTTTTTTTCCTCTTTTCCGTATGCATAAAAACCTTCAACAGAGCGAGCAGGATCGTATCCGCCCAAAGCCTTGTCCAATGTTTCAAAGTCGTCCATTGCAGAAATAACGTTTCCGTTATATGTAAACTCAGCGTCCTTAAGAGCGCCTGCACTTGTATTTTCAGTTTCGGTAGTTGCAATTGAATTACTGCTTGTAGCAGCCTCATCTGCTTTTTTCTCAGACTCTACCACACCATCTGATGCTATAACACTGTTTTCAAACTCAGACTTCTGTAACTGCTGCTCTTCACTTACAGTTTTCACATCTCTGCTTGTAGCAAAGCAAACTCCTACTGCAACGCACGCCATAATAGATGCGGTTGTGATCCAAAAAGCAGGTCTCTTATAATTTACAACATTCTTAACTCTATTCTTCACGTCTGTTCCTCCAAATGCCACAGGGCATGCTGCTATCATATTTCTTGGCATACTATTTTCCAACAGTACTCTGCAATATTCAGCTTTCTCGCCCTTTTCAATATTTTTAGTTACTTTTTCATCGCAGGCATACTCTATATCCTTGCAAAGAAGAATATAAGCTATCCAGCAAAGCGGATTAAACCAATATACCGATAAGATCACGAAGCCAAACGGTTTCCATATATGATCTTGCCTGCTTAAATGTGCAAATTCATGTTTTAATATATACCCTCTTGCTTCATCGGATAACGCTGACGGTATATAAACTTTCGGAGATATTGTTCCAAGTATAAAAGAATCTGAAATATCGTCACATTCATAAACCTTCGAATCAATCTTCACCGATGCGCTGACTCTTTTCCTTACCAACATATATGTTGTCAAAGCATAAATCAGCATTACTATCATTCCTGTAAGCCACGCAAGTGCACCTATATGGAAAAGAATCTGCAACGGATTGACACTTACCGCCTTATCCGGTGTAAAGTTCTGACTGATCACAGGATTAACAATCTTGTCCACGCTGCTTATTCCGGAACTTATCTGCGGATTGCTTTCCATAACGATATTTGCCGGAATCGGTTTTCCCGAAGGTATCAAACTAAGTACACTTTCAATCTGTATGGGAATAGCCAGTTTTATCGCAACAATTCCCCAAAGCATACATGCGGTCCATTTAGGCATCTTTTTTCCAAGTGCCCTGACTACGATGACTGCAACGATAAGTATGCTTACAGTAATGGCATTATTTAAAACACTTATAAATAATTGTTCCATACCATATCCCCTTATTCTTATATCATCTTTTGTGTTTCACTCTTAGTTTTATGACCACGAAAACTTATCATGATTTATGTTGTTCTGATATGTGATCTTAGTAACGTTTCCGCTTTCAAGGACAAAAGTTATCTGACAGTCGCCAAGTTTATAGATAAGGTTTTCACCAAACATTTCAATATACGCATCCCCTGTCAATTCTTTACCATCAGGGCCATAAGCTTTAGGTGGTTCAACATTTGGATCTCCATAAGCGGCCAAAACTTCATCTTTGCTGCTGCCGACCTTGATATCACGTGAAGTAATAACTGCATCAGTCTCAATAGTAAGTGTTATCGGCAAATCTTTTCCATTATCCTTAAGTACATATATGCTAAAATCTCTTTTTTTATCATCTCCATATGCATAGAATTCTCCATCGGAATGCTTGGGATCACGTCCACCCAAAGCCTTATCCAATGCTTCTAACTCATCCATTGCAGAAATAACGTTACCGTTATACGTAAACTGATAGTCCTCAAGATCACCTGAAACAGCTTCCGATGATTTAGAAATTGTAATGGCACCATCTGTATCAGAAGTTTCATCTTCTACTTCCCCGGTTTCTGCCGGAGCTTCATTATCACTATTGATGCTATCCAAAGTACTTGCACCTGTTTCAGATGCATTTGATGAAACCGCACCGCATCCGGCAAGCGTAGTCATCATAAGTGATATTAAAAGAGTTGCTGTTGTCATTGATGTAATTTTTGTTTTCATTTCCGTCTCCTCCTATGTATACAACAGTTTGCTGTTTCTATAAAATTTTTATTGTTCTTTGTTATTTACTTCTGCTTTAATCTGTTCATCAACTTCTTTATTTAATTTTATAATGACTTTTTCATAAGTATCATTATCAACCTGAGGATACTTTTGAAACGCTTTTTGCACGCTAGGTTGTAAATCTGCCATTTGAATATATTTCATTTCCTCTTTTGTAGCCTCATCAGCGATATAATCGTTTACATGCAATTCACCATTTTCATCTGTATATATATAGAACCAACTACATTCCGGAATAGACTCGTCATACTCTTTATACTTAACAGTATTAAATACATAAACAATATATGTTCCTTCATGAGGTCCGGGCTGGTTATATATATTAAACGAATCATATTTTTCGATATGATCTGCCATTGCTTTTGTCCTAAGCTCACTATATTCACTTAAATCTTTGTGCATGCCTTTAAGCGTTTCCATATCACCACTTGCTTGGGCTTCATAAAACTTATTGATAAAGTCGATGATTTTAGGATCTGTAGTTTCTTTCAGTTCCATTTTAGGATCAGCAGCAGTCTCATCTCCTTCACAAAGCCTGGTCCATTCACTTTTTTCACTCTTAGGCGTCTGTTCCTGATTTCCTGCTTGCGCCTGCGCAAGTTCTACTGTTTTCTGCTCACTTGTAGTATTTGTATTCCTGCTTGTAGCAAAACACACACCCACCACAGCACACACCATAATAGATGCCAATGTGATCCAAAAAGCCGGTTTCTTGTAATTTACAACATTCTTTATTCTGTCTTTCACGTCTGTTCCTCCAAATGCCACCGGGCAAGCTGCTATCATATTTCTCGGCATACTATTTTCCAATAGTACTCTGCAATATTCAGCTTTCTCACCCTTTTCAATGTTCCTGGTTACTTTTTCATCACAGGCATACTCTATGTCCTTACAAAGAAGGATATAAGCTATCCAACACAATGGGTTGAACCAGTATACCGATAAGATCACAAAACCAAGTGGTTTCCATACATGATCATGCCTGCTTAAATGAGCAAATTCATGTTTTAATATGTACTCTCTTGCTTCATCTGATAACGCTGACGGTATATAAACTTTCGGAAATATTGTTCCAAGAATAAACGAATCCGAGATATCATCACACTCATAAACCTTAGAATCAATCTTCACCGAAGCTCTGACTCTCTTTTTGATAAACAAATATGTTGTCAAAGCGTAAGTCAGCATTACTATCATGCCCACAATCCACACAAGTGCACCTATATGGAAAAAAATCTGCAACGGATTAACACTCGCTATCGGATCCGGTGTAAAACTACGGCTGATCACAGGATTCACAACCTCATCAACACTGCTTATTCCGGAGCTTATCTGCGGGTTGCTTTCCATAACAATGTTTGTCGGAATCGGTTTTCCCGAAGGTATCAAGCTAAGTACACTTTCAAGCTGTATGGGAACAACCAGTTTTATCGCAACTATCATCCATAACATGCACGCAATCCATTTAGGCATCTTTTTCCCCAGCGCCCTGACTACGATGATTGCAATGATAAGTGCACTTACGGTAATAGCATTATTCAAAACACCTATGAATAATTGCTCCATCCATTCCCTCCTCTCTCGGTCTACTAACTGTAAACCTTATAATCGCAGTCTACTATTATTAGACCAGATTGTCAACCCTATTTTCCCTCTTCTCTGATACACCTGAAGTGAAAAATTAAATTCCACTTCAAAGGGGTTATAGTAGAATTTAGTCTTACGCCTAATTCCACTTCATTTTATGTGGAATTTACTCTTACATTATGCGATTATATAGCCTGTTCGTTTGTGCCTGGAAAGGCC
>JAFZQT010000087.1 GCA_017620235.1 Butyrivibrio sp.
TCATAATAATTACCCCCAGTCCTTATTATAACATATATCACTATATATCACTATATAATAAAATGTAAAATTTGACAAAAAAAATACAGGTCTGGTGCGACCTGCAATTACTTTTAATGCGATTTAACTGTCAAACTCCCGTGCTTGTAATGATAGCATCGAAAATTGAAAATTCTGTGTCTTTTGACCTTTGCTCTGCCATATATTATAATCAATACGTCTAAAGATGCGCGATTTAGCACCTTTTAAAGGAGGCGTGAACAGATGACAGCAACAGTGATCGGAGCAAGTTCCGAATCAATTTATGTAATAAATAAGGCAAAAGAGCTGGGCCTTAAGGTGATAGCTCTTGACGGAAATCCGGAAGCACCTGGTCTGAAAGCGGCCGATGCTTCCTTTGTTGTAGATATAAGAGATCCTGAGAAGGTCTTTGAGATATTGGATAAAGATAAGCCGGACGTGGTTCTTCCTGTTCCGATCGGAAGATACCTGACAACGACCGGAGCTGTTAACGATAAATACAATCTTTGCGGTGTTTCTTTTGATGCCGCAATTATATGTACGGATAAATATGAGTTTCATAAGGTTCTCGCTTCAGAGGGACTTAGAAATGCAGAATTATACCTGATCCCTGCGGGAGAGGAGAATACCGATGTTGACGAGATAAACACGGTATTTCCAGTGATAGTTAAGCCGAGGTTTGGCTCAGGCAGCCGCGGAGTTGAGATGTACAATACACCGAAGGAGCTTAAAGAGAAGTTTCTGTCTGGCCAGCCATATGATGAAGATTATTGTGTTGAGACATGTGTGCCGGGAACTGAGTACGGTGTGGACGGAGTTTTTATAGACGGCGAGTTTAAGCTTATCCTGCTTAGAGGAAAAAAGAATACGCCGCCTCCGTATAGAGAGTGTGTTGGTTATTATTCAGTTATTGAGACCGACAAAAATGCAGAGTTTTTCAAAAAGACAAAAGAGCTTATCGCGAAAGCGGGAGAGGCGATAGGTTTTAAGAGTAATATTATTCACGCTGACATAATAAAAGATAATAATGGGAATCCTTTTATCATAGAAATGTCGGCAAGACCTTCGGGGCATAACCTTCATAATCTTTTTACACCCCTTGCGAGCGGTGTCGATGAGGTTACGGAGTTTATAAAGTATGCTGTTCCCGCACTTAAGAAGCAATATTCTTTTGAACCTGATGTGGAAAAGAATATGCTTATAAGATTTTTTGATTTTGAAAATGTGAGAGTAAATAAGGTCCCGAATGAAAAGGATCTTTTCGAAAAGTATCCGCTAAAGGCTTGGTGCTGCAATCTTAAGAACGGAATGTTTCTTGGAAAAGTAACAAACGGAGCTTCAATCATGGGAAGAGGCTATTTTTGTGTTGAAGCGGAATCGCCTTTTGAACTGGACGGATACAGCGATGCAATCCTGAGTGAATTTGAGCTGGAGGATAACAGATGAGTTCTGTTGCAATAATTACCGCAAGAGGCGGAAGCAAAAGAATACCCGGAAAAAATATAAAGAATTTTTGCGGAAAGCCCATAATAGCGTATTCCATAAGCGCTGCGATAGAGAGCGGTGCGTTCGATGTTGTGATGGTGTCTACGGACGATGAGAAGATAGCAGAGATTGCAAGAGAAGCGGGCGCCGAGATTCCTTTTTTTAGATCGGATGAAACAGCCGGAGATTATGCGACGACAGATCAGGTTATCGCAGAAGTTTTGAATACATACAAAGAAAAAGGCCGGAACTTTGATAAGTTCTGTTGCATATATCCGACCGCTCCATTCATAACAGGTGATAGGCTAAAAGAAGCGATGGTTAAGCTTGATGAGCATGAGTCGGTCACGCCTGTGTGTCAGTTTTCTTATCCACCTCAGCGAGGTTTTGTTGTGGAAAACGGTCGTCTTGTGAGGAAATATCCCGAATTTGCGACGGTGAGATCACAGGACCTTGAGAAACTTTATCACGACAGCGGTCAGTTTTATGCATGCAGGACAGATGCTTTTTTCAGGGACGGAACAACGGATGTTGAGGATATGGTTCCCATAGTTCTTGACGAGGATGAAGTTCAGGACATAGATACTGTCAAGGATTGGGAGATTGCAGAGGCGAAGTTTAAGAGGCTTTGCGCTGAGGGAAAAAGAAACATATCATCCGATATTTCTTTTTCAAAATTTGATGATGCGACTCTGAAAACTCCTTACTACAGGATTGACGAGAGCAAACTTGATGCAGATATTGAGATGCTGAAGACGGCTCTGGAGAAGGGATGGAATAATTACATATGTTCTTTTTCTGTAAAGACAAATTCTCTTCCGTGGCTTCTTAAGCATTTTAAGGATAATGGGTTCTATGCGGAAGTTGTATCTAAGGAAGAGTATGAGCTGTCAAAGAGACTAGGCTATACGCTTGATCACGTGATCTATAACAGCCCTATCAAAGACAGGGAGGCGTTTGAGGAAATTCTCCTTGGCGGCGGAATAGTAAATCTTGATTCTAACTACGAACCTGAGTGGGTAGAAGAGATTGCAGGCGCGAACAGTGATAAGAAGATCAAAGTTGGAATAAGGGTAAATTATGATCTTAAAAAGCTTATTCCCGACGAAGTGCTTGCAGATGAAGAGGGCAGCAGATTTGGATACTGCTATGAAAATGGTGAACTTAAGAAAGTTATAGATAGACTTAAGAAGATTGAAAATGTCAGTATAATCGGACTTCATCTTCATTCTTCCACAAAATCAAGAACAATAAGTGCATTTAAGGCACTTGCGAGAGTGGCTGTCATAGTTGCTGATGAATACGATCTTAGCCTTGAATATGTAGATATGGGCGGCGGCTACTACGGCGGTGTAAAGGGAAAGCCTGACTTCAGGGACTATGTTCCTGCAATAGCGGAAGTCCTTTCCGAGAAGTTTGATGTGAAGAATACAAAGCTTATCATGGAACCCGGTGTATCCATGGTTTCATCGAGTTTTGATTTTGTGACAAGTGTTATTGATACAAAGCAGGTGAGAGAGCACACTTACGTTGTAATCGACGGAAGCAGGGTTAACCTTAATCCTCAGGTTACAAGAAGAGAGTATCTCCACAGATTTGAATATAAAGATGATAACAGAGAGGTTGTTCCCGTTCAGACTATATGCGGAGCTACATGTATGGAATATGACAGATTGTTCCCCGCGGATAATGAGCGTGAACTTAAGCCGGGAGACAGAGTTATCTTTACAAATGCAGGAGGTTACACTGTTTGCCTGACTCCACTCTTTATACATTACTTCCCTGCGGTTTATGTAAAGAAACAGGACGGAAGCCTGTTTGTTGCAAGAGAGCCGTGGACAAACGACGAATACATGTCAAAGAACCATTTTGAGTAATTTTTTTTGGAGGACATAGGATATGTCTATGTTTGAACTAAGTAAAAGGATCAAGCTCGCTGATCATATGATCGGAGCAAACGATCCTGTATATATCATCGCCGAGATGTCGGCAAATCACCTGCAGGATTACAACAGGGCAATCGAGATAATCCATGCGGCAAAAGAGGCGGGTGTAGATGCCATAAAGCTGCAGACTTACACGGCTGATACAATAACAATTGATTCTGATAAGAGCTATTTTCAGATCACGGGCGGAACTATCTGGGATGGAACGACTCTTCATAAGCTTTATGAGGAAGCGTACACTCCGTGGGACTGGCAGCCGAAGCTCTGCGAAGAAGCCAAGAAGCTTGGGCTTGACTGTTTTTCATCTCCTTTTGACAGCACGGCTGTTGATTTTATGGAAGAGATGAACATGCCGGCGTATAAGATAGCGTCGTATGAGATAACGGACATTCCACTTATCAGACAGTGCGCGTCAAAGAAAAAGCCGATGATAATTGCTACCGGCGTTGCAAGGGAGAGCGATATAAGGCTTGCTATTGAGGCTTGTCTTGCGGAGGGGAACAGGGATGTTATTTTGTTAAAGTGCACATCTGCTTATCCGACGCCTTATGAAGATGTAAATCTCAATATGATTCCCACACTTGCTGAGGAATATGGCTGTATAACGGGACTTTCGGATCACACTATGGGAAGCGCCGTTGCAGTTGCTTCAGTTGCCCTCGGAGCAAGAATGATAGAAAAGCACCTTACACTTAAGAGAAGTGACGGTGGTCCTGACGGAGCTTTTTCAATGGAGCCGCAGGAATTTGCAGAGCTTGTAAAAAATGTGAGAAGTGTCGAGAAAGCTCTCGGAAGCAAGGAGTACAAGCTTACTCCAGTTCAGGAGACTGAGCGAGAGGGCGCAAGATCTCTTTTCATTGTAGAAGATATTAAGCAGGGAGAAGTGCTTACTTCTCAGAATATAAGGTCAATTCGTCCCGGAAACGGACTTCCGCCGATGGAATATGACAATGTTGTCGGAAAAAGAGCTTCACATGATCTTTACAGAGGTGAACCGCTCAAGTACGAAGATTTTGAATGATAGATTTGTTCGGGCATGAAAGAGTTTGAGAAGGCTCTTTGTTTCGATGTCAGGAGGACAAAATGGGAAAAAAGGTCTGGATCAAGGCAAACGGTAATGGAATAATTGCCACAGGTCATATACGCAGGTGCATGACTATTGCAAAAGAGCTGTCAGATCTTGGGGTAGATACGGAGTTTATCCTGTCCGATGAGAGTAGCGCCGATCTTTTGAAGACTTTGTCTGAGGAAGACGGAGTTTTCTACAATGCAACGATATTGCACTCTGTTTTTTCAGATCCGCTTACTGATTTTCCTGTAATGGGCGAAATGCTCAGAGATGGAAAACCTGATTTTTTCTTGTTGGATTCTTATTTTATGACAGAGGAGTATTTTGATCTTCTGAATATGTCTATAAAAGAGAATAGTCCAAGTACAAAGACTGGCTATATTGATGATCTTTGCAAGTTTGATTATCCGGTTGACATGGTTGTCAACTATGATCTGATCTATGATGAGAATATATACAGTGCGCCTGTAAAGCTGCTTGGTGGAGAGTATGCTCCCTTGAGAAAACAGTTTTCGGACATTGAGTACAAGGTAAATGATATTGCAGGCAGGGCATTTCTTTCTACGGGAGGAACAGATCCGTATCACGTTATAGGGACTATCCTTAAGAGTGTGTATGAAAAGTCCGGTGCAGACAGCAAGATGCCGAGGTTTGAATCTGATATATCATGTGATGTCATAGTCGGAGCTCTTTTTGAAGATGAGTATAAAGAAGAACTCAAAGAGCTTGCGGATAAGCACAAAGAGATTACGCTTCACGAATATGTGACAGATATGTCAGGGATAATGAAGGATGCCGATTTTGCCGTAACGGCGGGCGGGACAACGCTTTACGAATTGTGTGCGGTCGGAGTTCCGACAGTAGTGTTCAGTATGGCAGACAATCAGATGGATTTTGTGAAAGGCTTTGATAAAGTTGGAGCCGCAAAATACGCAGGAGATGTGCGTGAAGATGATAAGGTGCTTCGCAAGATAGTTACCTGGGGCGTCGCTTCGGTGGACAACAGCTCTTTTAGACAGAAAATGAGCGATGCGGCAAGAAGCATTGTCGGAAGAGACGGTGCAAAAAAGATTGCTGAAGCAATTTTGGAGCTTACATGAAAAAACTTAGTATTATAGTGCCTGTTTACAACATGGCAGCTGACGGAAAACTTGATTATTGTTTAAAGAGCCTCGTGGCGCAGACTTTGGATCCGAAGGACTACGAGATCATAGCGGTTGATGACTGTTCGACGGATAATTCTTATGAGATACTTCTTGATTACAGCAGGAGATATCCCGAGAATTTCATAGCTATGAGGTCTGAGGTGAATCACCATCAGGGCGGAGCCAAGAACATAGGGCTTGCGGCAGCAAATGGTGAGTGGCTCGGTTTTATAGATGCTGATGACTGGATTGTTCCCGACTACTACGAAAGGCTTATAGCAAAGGCAGAAGAGACAGGCGCAGATATGGTCGGATGTGATTACTGTTTTGTGGATAAGCATACCTTTGAAGTCGGAAAGATAGTCCACAACAACAATTTTTCGCAAACAGGTGTTATGGATAAACAGCGCTACAAGAAGCTTCTCATAGAAACGGGAAGCCTTGTGGTAAAGGTATATAAAAGAGAACTTATTGTAAAAGATTATGTTCCCGGAACCAAGGATAAGCTCGATGTTTTTCCCGAAGATATTTTTTACGAGGACAATGCCGTAAGCAATACCTGGATGGTAAGATCAAAGCACTTCGAATATATTGATGAGCCGCTTTATTTTTATTATCAGCACAATGCATCTACGGTTCACAGTATTTCCGAGAGGAATCTGGAAGACAGAATGACCGCGGGAAGACAGATTCTTGCGGAAGCCAGAGAAAACGGATATTTTGACGATTACAAAGATGAGATTGAATTTCAATATACGGTGTTATTTTATGTAAACACACTTTTTTCCGTAATGCCGAAGAAATCAGGGATTAAGAATAGTTACGGCTTTGCCAAAAAGCTTGCAAAAGAGATGAAAGAGACTTTTCCCGATTTCCAGAATAATGCATACTACATAGAAAAAGTCCATGCGGAAGAAAAGAAACTTATAAAGATGCAGATGAAGTCACATCTCCTGTTTTATTTGTATTACAGGTTGTTGTGGTTTTACAGAGATCTTAGGAATGGTAGATAAGATGCACGACAGGATATATGTGTGCCACACATTTTATCATGTGTATGTGGCATGTCTCAAAGAATTTTATATAGCAGACGGCGGGAAGGCTTCGCTTGTTCTGTCCAAGATGTCCAATAAATTCGGTGGTATGATCGACAGAGCTAAGAAGAGCGATATCTTCGAAGAAGTGTTTGAGTACGATGAGAAGGAAGATACTTTTTTCCCTGAGCTCAAAGAGCTTAAGACTGATTCGGGAAACATCGTAACAAACATGATAAAGCGAATGAAGTTTTGCAGGAAGTTTGGTAAGCTTCAGGAACAGTTCATTCCCGTTGACTTTAAGAAATACAAAGATATTTATGTATTCTGCGATTCCGATCCTATCGGATATTATCTTAATTACAAGAAGATACGATATCATGCTGTCGAGGACGGACTTGACTGCATAAGATATTATGATACGGCACGTTACGATAACAGAGGTCATTTTAAAATCAAAGCATTTATCGCATCTCTGGGACTTATTCATATACAGAACGGCTACGGAAAATATTGTATAGATATGGAAGTGAACAACATATCGGTGCTTCCTTATCCGTGCAAAAAATATGTTGAACTTCCGAGAAAGACTTTGACAGGCAGGCTCACTTCGGAAGAAAAAGAGAAGATGCTTGAGCTCTTTGTGGATGACATGAAGGGACTAAAGGATAAGCTCTTTAAGGAAAAAGACGGAAAGACGCTTCTTGTTTTATCAGAGCCTCTGTGCGATCTTGAGACCAGAGAGCGCATATTCAGAGACATTATTGACGCCTATGGTAATATAGATGGAAGGGATGCTGTGGTTATGATAAAGCAGCACCCGAGAGACTACCTTGATTACAACAAGGCATTTCCTGATGCGATCGTGCTTGACGGATCGTTCCCTATGGAGATGCTTAACTTTATAGAAGGACTCTCATTCGACAGACTTGTGTCGGTATATACTGTTGTCGATTCGATCAATTTTGTAAAAGAGAAGCATTATCTTGGGGATGATTTCATGGATAAGTATGAAGCGCCCGAGATACACAGGCAGAACGAGGCGATAACAGACTAAATCAGAAGGGTATAATTTATTTTATGCGTAAGATTTATAAGAAACTGATGCTCTTGCTAAACGCAAAGCAAAAAAGACAGATGGTAGGCATAGTTTTCCTGATGCTTATTGGTGGTGTGCTTGAGGCTGTAGGAATTGCAGCTATTGCACCTGCTTTGGAAATTATGCTTGATGAAAAGCAAATACAAAAGAAAGCGTATCTGTCTTTTATATACAATTCACTTGGTCTTGACAGTCCGGTTCAACTTGCCGGAGTTTTCTTGATAGCTATGATATTTCTTTTTGTTATTAAGAATATCTTTTTATATTTCATGAATGTAGTTCAGCTTCGATTTGTTTATACCAATCAGTTTGCAACATCAAGAAGAATGATGATCAACTTTATGAAGCGCCCATATGAGTATTATTTGAATGCTGACACAAGCGTAATTCAGCGTAATATTACGTCTGATGTAAATAATATGTATGGACTTATCTTGAGTTTATTGCAACTTATAAGTGAGATTATAGTGTTTGCATGTCTTGTGGGTATTCTTTTAAAGAAAGATCCTGCAATGACAATTTTTATAGCGACGCTTCTTGTAGTAGTTCTTTTGGTGATCAAATATTTTATCAAGCCTGTAATGGTAAAAGCCGGAAAAGAGAATCAGGATTATTACAGCGGACTCTACAAGTGGATTGATGAGTCTGTGACCGGAATAAAAGAAATCAAGATAGCAAACAAAGAAAACTATTTTATAAATGGATATGCTGATTGTGGAGCAGGTTATGTGAATGCAGTACAGAAATATAATTTGTATAATTCTACACCAAGGCTTCTGATAGAAACGATTGCTATTTGCGGTGTTATTGCCTATATGCTAGTAGTTATGAGAAAAGTAGTAGATATATCAGCGCTGGTTTCTCAGCTTACAGTGTTTGGACTTGCAGCGGCAAGACTTCTTCCAAGTGCAAACAGGATTAACAACTACCTCACAAGTATCGCTTATTTTGAGCCTTTCCTCATGAACGTAAGCGACAATCTTCAGCAGGAAATAAATGACAGTTCAATATCATACAATAGCGATGATTATAAGAAGAAGCTTGAAGTTGAGAAGCTTCCGGTTAATGAGACAATTTTGCTCAAGGATATTACTTATAAATATCCGAATTCAGATAAATATGTTCTTGAACACGCAGATATGGAAGTGCCTGTGGGCAAATCTGTAGGTATTGTAGGTACATCGGGTGCCGGTAAGACTACTATCGTAGACGTAATGCTTGGTCTTTTGCAGACGGAGAGCGGACATATCTACGCAGACGGAACCGATGTAATGAGCAATTACCCCGGATGGCTCAAGAATATAGGATATATTCCTCAGACAATCTTTATGCTTGATTCAACAATCAGAAAGAACGTAGCATTCGGATATGCGGATGAGGACATCGACGATGAAAAAGTATGGCAGGCACTTAAGGAAGCGTCTCTTGATGAGTATGTTAGATCACTTCCCGAGGGGCTTGATACAGGTATAGGTGAGAGAGGTATTCGTCTCTCAGGCGGACAGAGACAGAGAATCGGTATTGCGAGAGCTCTTTTTGAAGATCCCGAGGTTCTTGTTCTGGACGAAGCAACTTCAGCTCTTGATAATGAGACTGAGGCAGCTATCATGGATTCAATAAACAAGCTCCATGGAAGAAAAACACTTGTTATTATCGCGCACAGACTTCAGACTATCGAGAAGTGCGATATGGTTTACAGCATTAAAGACGGTAAAGCAATTATAGACAGAGAAAGAAGCAAATAAGTCTCGCCAACAGGCAGTTGACTATGAAATATAAATGGAGGTGCAATGGACAGTCAGAGTATTACGAAAAAAAAGAGAGATGCAAATATCGAACTTCTCAGAATCGTAGCCATGCTTATGATCATCACTCTTCATTTTAACAATCAGTCAAACGCACTGCTTAAACTTGGAGAGCCTGCTTCGGGTGTGAATATATTTGCAACCATACTTGAAGCTGTTGCCATTACGGGAGTTAATGTCTACGTTCTTATAACAGGATATTTTTTGTCTTCATCAAAAGTAAAGTTCAGTAAAATACTGAGCCTTATTTTGCAGGTGTATTTCTACACGCTTCTGATTTCAGGCGCTATGATGCTTGTGGAAGCATATTCCGTAAAGCCCGATGACAAGCTTGACAGGATGCTTAGATATCTTTTCCCGATATCAAGTGAGCACTACTGGTTTGTGACCGCGTATGTGATCATGTATGTGCTGGCGCCTGTCATGAATGCTGCAGTTAACACTCTTAAGAGAAAGCAGCTCAAGGTAGTGATAATAGGACTTCTTACATGGTTCTGCTTTATTAAGAGTATTGTTCCCGTAAAGTTTGGTACGGACAGAATGGGATATGATTTCGGATGGTTTATATGTCTGTATCTAATTGCGGCGTATATCAGAAAATATAATGTTACTCTTTTCTTTGATGCAAAGAGGAGCGCACTTGTTTATTTGATATCGGTTATTGTTATAGCGGCGTTTAGTCTGATCTTTTACAAGATTAACCTTGAAACCGGTGCGATCAATTGCGATACAGGACTTTGGGAAGGTAAGTTTACGTACTATTCCGGAGTTCCGACTCACTACAATTTCTTCTTTACACTTACCGGAGCGCTTGGACTGTTTTCAGTCTTTAGATTTATGAGGTTAAAAGAAAATCTTTTTGCCGAAGTAATCAGGATAATAGCGCCATATACTCTGGGCGTTTATCTTCTTCATATGCATTTTGAGATAGCGGACAGATGGGTGGAGTGGATCGAGCAGATCATCGGAGAGATTCCTCTTGATAATGTGCTTATGTATTTCATTCACTTAGTGGTTTCGATTGTTATAGTATTCTTTGCCGGAGTATTTGTTGACTGGATCAGAAAGTATATTTTCAACTTTTTTGGAAGAGTGCTTGGGGAGACGCGGTTGTTTAAGCTGATAAAACGCGTGGATGATGACTTATGCTAAATAATATCAGAAGCTATTTTATGAAATTTAAGGGATTGCAACGTCCGCTGGAGAGATATTTCTTTCCGGTGGTATTGTTGTTATATCCCTTTTTTGGTATAGACAGGGGACTTGATATTGTAGATACCACATACAATCTGAGTAATTTTGAGTTTATGGGAAACGTTGATCCCATGTGGCTCTTTTCTACATTTCTTTCTAATCTTGTAGGGAGTATCATCATGAAGTTTCCCGGAGCGGGAACAATGATAGGTTTTTCGGTATATTGTACTTTCGTGATCAGTGCAATGGCGCTTGTGGCGTACTATGTACTTCAGAGGTGGATGCCGGGATGGATGATATTTATCGGCGAGATTATTGCTGAGAGCTTGTGCTGGGCTCCGAGAGTTATTTTGTATCAGTATCTTCCTTATCTGCTTGTTACGTTAGGGATGATATTCTTGATTTTTGGCGTTTTTTCTCAAAACAGACAGACATTGTTGCTGTTTGTAGCGGGAGCGTGTCTTGGAATCAATGTTCTTATGCGTTTTCCGGCAATCTTGGAGTGCTCGCTTATTTTGGTTCTGTGGTTCAATTCTTTTATAACAAAGGATAAATTGGCAGATGTTTTGAAAAAGACCGGAATCTGTATTGCGGGATATATTGTGGGATTTGGAGTGCCGATTCTTTTTATTTCTCTAAGATACGGCTTTAATGCTTATCCTGGTGCGATAGCAAAGCTTTTTGCAATGACCGGCGAAGCGAGCGATTATTCATCGGGCGGTATGCTGGCAGATATTCTCGAAGCATATATGCATACACTTGGAAATATGCTGATAATGATCCCATGCATTATTGCGGGAATCATTATGTTTCTTTTGGCAAAAGAGAGATTTGTATTACTTAAAAAAGTGCTTTTTGTGGCGGGGCTTCTTGTACTTGCGAAGTATTATTTTTCCAGAGGAGTATTCACAAGAAATTATTATTACTACGATTCAATGTTCCAGGCGGCAATGATGTTTTTGATAATAACCGTTATCTTATGTATTGCCGGAGCAAGCGGATTTCTCGGCGGCACTAAAGAAGAGCAGACGCTGTCGTTTGCGGCTCTTATGCTTATATTCATTCTGCCGATCGGAAGTAATAATCGTACAATGCCGGTGGTTAATTGTCTTTTCCTTATAGCGCCGATAGGTCTGTGGCTTATACGAAGACTTATGCAAAGACTTGGAGACAAGGATTATCATTTCGCATGGCAGGCAATGATAACGGGAGTTATTGTTGTGCTTCTGGTGCAAGGGGCTATTTTTCACATCAGATTTTCGTTTGCGGATCACAATGATCTTGAACCAAAGCTTGATACAAAGGTGACAGATATTGCAAAGGCGAATGGTCTTGTAACAACTAAAGAAAATTACGACGCGATCAAAGAACTGGAGAGCTGTCTTAAAGATAATGACCTGATGCAGAGTAAGGCGCTTGTTTTTGGTGATGTTCCGGGAATACCGTATCTCTTTGATATTGAGCCTGCTATAGACACGACATGGCCTGATCTTGACAGCTATTCTATTGCTAGCTTTAAGAACGCGATAGACAAGCTTGATTCGTCGGATGAGCCAAAGCCTACTGTGATCATGGGGACGCTGGACTTAGTTATGCAGGAGAATTCCAATATTGCAACCAAGGAAAAGATGTTAATGGACTATATAGAAAAAAACGATTATAATATAGTCTTCGAGAGTGATAGATTTACGGTCTATACCAATAGAAATTGAAGTTGGGAGAAATTAGAACACACTATGGAAAATGTTATGGAAAAAACTGAGAAAAAAGATATTTTTGACAAGATCATGTCATTACCTGTCTTGAATATATTTGAACCTTTTTACAAAAAATATAAAGAAGGACTTTTATATCTGTTTTTTGGCGGATTGGCGTTCTTTTTGAGTATTTTTCTGTTTTGGTTTATGGGTGTGGGCGTAATGCACCTCAATCCGATAGTAAATAACACCATAGACTGGATTATTTGTGTGGCTTTTCAGTTCTTTACAAACAGAACATGGGTATTTGACGGAGAAGTTGCTAATACAAAGGATTTTTTGAAACAGGCGGGGTCGTTTACGACAGGAAGGTTGTTTACGCTGATAGTTGAAGACGGTATTATCTTTATCTTCAATGAACAGATGGCATTTCCTGAGATGCCTGTAAAGCTTGTGGCTACTTTTGTTGTAATCGTGCTTAATTATTTTATAAGTAAACTGTTTGTTTTTAATAAAAAAGATTGAACGATCGGAATGGGATCGGGAGGAGCAGTATATGCGTATAAATTTCAATGTGCCCCCATATACGGGCAAAGAATTTGAATATATAAAAGAGTGCGTTGAGGCGCAGAAAATCTGCGGAGATGGAAAATATACAGAGCTTGATAATGAATGGATCGAGAAAAAGACAGGCGTTTCGAAAGCTCTTTTAACCACATCATGCACACATGCTACTGAGATGGCCGCAATTCTTGCTGGAATAAAAGAGGGCGATGAAGTCATCATGCCTTCATACACATTTGTTTCAACTGCAAATGCATTTGTACTTAGAGGAGCAAAGGTTGTATTCGTTGATATAAGACCTGATACCATGAACATCGATGAGAAGCTTATCGAGCAGGCTATAACACCCAAGACCAGAGCTATCGTGCCTGTTCACTATGCTGGTGTCGGCTGTGAGATGGACACTATCATGGATATAGCAAAGAGACATAATCTTATTGTGGTTGAAGACGCTGCACAGGGCGTAATGTCTACGTACAAGGGCAAGGCACTCGGCGCGATCGGTGATTTTGGTAACTATAGTTTCCATGAGACAAAGAATTATAGTATGGGTGAAGGCGGCGCACTTCTTCTCAGAGATGAGAAATACGTTGACGATGCCATCATCATCAGAGAGAAAGGAACAAACCGTACTCTCTATAAACTTGGCAAAGTTGATAAGTACAGCTGGATAATGCCGGGATCTTCATTCCTTCCTAGTGATATGAACGCTGCTTATCTGTATGCGCAGCTTAACATGGCGGATGAGATCAACAATGACAGATTAAAGAGCTGGAACAGATATTATGAGGAACTTACTCCTCTTGCGGAAAAAGGGCTTATCGAACTTCCTTATATTCCGGAAGAGTGTGTTCACAATGCGCACATGTTCTACATTAAGTGTAAAGATTTTGAAGAGAGAAAGGGACTTATCGGATATCTTACATCCAATGATATTCTCCCTGCTTCTCATTATGTTCCTCTTCATTCCTCAAAAGCAGGAGTTAAGTACAGTGAATTTAGGGGAGAGGACAAATATACAACCAAGGAGAGTGAGAGACTTCTCCGCCTTCCCATGTATTACAAATTATCAGAAAGCGATCAGGAAGAGGTTATTACAAGGATTAAGGAGTACTATAAGTTCACCTGATCAATACGGGGTCATTCATGAAAAAGACTAATAATACATCCAATTTTATATATTCATTGGCAGTGGTACTAGTTGCAGTTCTTTTCATGGGATATGTTGGAGATTACTTTTTTGATCTTAATGATGATGTTCTTATGAAGGACATGCTTTCGGGAGCGTATACAGGTGCTCCCGAAGCTCACAATATTCAGATGCTTTATCCGATAAGCGCGTTTATCTCGATGTTTTACAGAGCGGTAAGATGCGTTAACTGGTATGGCATCTTTTTGTGTATATGCCAGTATCTTTGCGTGTTTCTTATATCTTACAAGGCATTACAGACATGCGCGAAAAACGTACGCAAGATTGTAACGGCGCTTTTTATGCTGTTTTTTTCACTTGGAGTAATCGGTGCGCATTTTCTTTTTGTCCAATATACATTTACCTGCGGTCTTATGTCTGCGACCGCGGCATTTCTTATTCTTACTCATAAAAAAGATAAGGATAAAAACTATGGGATTGCATTTTGGCTGATCCTGGTAGCATTTCTTCTAAGATCGGAGATGCTTCTTTTAACTCTTCCGCTGGTCTGTGTGGCCATTTTTATCAGATGGATGCTTAACATGAAAAAAGAGGAGTTTTTTGACTGCCTTAAGTTGTTTGGAGCAATCGTGGTTGCACTTTTGATCGCGACCGGCATACACAGTTTTGCTTTTTCATCACCTGAGTGGAAAGAGTATTGCGATTTCTTTGATGCACGAACAGAACTCTATGATTTTCAGGCGGGCTTTCAAGAGGTTCTCGACTATGAAGAAAACAAAGAATTCTATGATGATATTGGAATTGATAAGAGTGAGTATGAGCTTTTAAAGAATTACAATTTCGGAATTGATGATAACATTGACGCCGACGTGCTGTGGAAAGTTGCAAAGCAGACGGAAAAAAACAAGACGGATGGCAAGCCTTTCGGTCAGAGTTTAAAAGAGGCACTTTCTGTTTACATTCACGGACTTCACAATTTTTCCGCACAAAAGAGCTATGAGATGGATTCTGATCGCTATTATCCGTATAATCTCATTGTCATGATCCTTTATCTTGGAGTGCTGATATCCTATGTCCTTCCAAGACAGGACAGTAGTAGAAAAGAAACGCTTTGTGTTGTTGGGGCACTTATTCTTTTGTTTATGTGCAGGACAACGTTGTGGCTTTATATCATAATGAGAGGAAGAATTCCTATCAGGATATCTCATCCGCTGTATCTTGCAGAGATAATGGTGCTGTTTGCAATGTTGTTAATGCGTGCGGAAAAGAGCGTGTTGTGTCCGTATAAAGTAGTTGCTGTGGTTGCGGCGCTTTCTCTTTTGTCTGTTCCTGATCAGAAAACAGCGATAAGTTCAGAGCTTCATGCAAGGGAACTTATGAGAGAACATTACGATGCGCTCTATGACTATTTTGCGGAGAACGAGGAAAACTTTTATTTTATGGATGTTTATACATCTGTCAGTTGCGAGAATGATATGGCTGAAGGCGAGGCTACATTCTCTGAAAAGATATTTGACAGAGTGGACAATTCTTATGCAAACCATGATTTAATGGGGGGATGGGGAGTTAAGAGTCCGCTTACGGTAAAGAAGCTTTCAAGGGCAGGCTATAGCGATATGCAATCGGGGCTTTTGGCGCAGAATGCATATCTTGTTCAGACTAAGTCTGATGAAGACGGAATAGACTGGATAATTGATTATTACAGGAACAAAGGTATCGAAGTTACTGTAGATCGTGAGACGATCATAGCGGATGCTTTCGCAATATATGCGGTCAGGGGGAAGTGAAGATGGGCAAAGGAACGCATGACTTTGTGATCTGTGGGGAAAAGGTATCACTTAGAAAGATCACACCGGAAGACACGGAGCTAATTGTAAAATGGAGAAACAACGAAAGAGTAAGAAAAAACTTCGTTTACAAGGAAGCGTTTACAAAAGAGCTGCATGAGAACTGGTATAAGACCAGGATTATTCCGGGATTTGTCGAGCAGTTTATTATCTGTGAGAACTCAAACGACCATAAACCTGTGGGAAGTGTGTATTTCAGAGATATAGACAAAGATGAAAAGTCTGCGGAGTACGGCATATTTATCGGCGAAGACGATGCAATCAGCAAAGGTTATGGCAATGAGACTGCTATTCTTGCGCTTACTTATGCAAAAGAAAAAATCGGGCTCAAGAGAGTTTTTCTTAAAGCATTTGCTTATAATGAAGTTGCAATAAAGAGCTATGCAAAGGCAGGGTTTGTAAAAACAAAGGATCTTGCGCAGGTTGAGTGTAGCGACGGACAAAAAAGTGATATGATACTTATGGAAAAACTGTTGTAATATTGAAAGGTTTTATATAAGAATGCAGAAAAAGTCAGTAAGTTTCGTAATTCCATGCTATAAATCCGAGAATACGCTTGGCATTGTTGTGGATGAGATCATAGATACGATGAAGGATTCCGATGAGTACATCTATGAGATCGTACTTGTAAACGACGGTTCACCCGACAATACATGGGGCAAGATCAGCGAGATCGCAGGGAATCATTCAGATATAGTGACCGGAATTAATTTTGCCAAGAATTTTGGTCAGCATGCAGCGCTTATGGCAGGCCTTAATGCTGCTCAGGGTGATTATGTCGTATGCCTTGACGATGACGGACAGACTCCGGCCAAGGAAGTGTTCAAACTTCTTGATGCGCTTAAGAACGGCGCTGACGCAGTATATGCCAGATATGCACATAAGCAGCACAACGGCTTTAGGAATTTCGGAACTGCGATGAACGAGTGGATGGCAGAGGTGATGCTCGGAAAGCCAAAGGAACTGTTTGTATCCAGTTATTTCGGAGTAAGAAGATTTGTCGTAAACGAAATGATAAAGTACGACAGCTCTTTTCCGTATGTTATCGGTCTTGTGCTCAGAACGACAAGCAATGTCGTAAACGTTGATGTCAATCACAGAAAAAGAGAAGTCGGTCAGAGCGGATATAATCTCGGAAAGCTTTTTATGCTTTGGATAAATGGCTTTACTGCTTTCAGTATCAAACCTTTGAGACTTGCGACAATGATAGGATTCGTTTTGTCTTTGCTGGGATTTTTGTTTGGTATCTATACGATTGTTTTAAAGTTTGTATATCCGTTTGCATCAAATTACAAAGGATATTATGCTCTTATGTCCGCGATTGTGTTTATCGGAGGCATGATACTTTTCATGCTTGGCATGGTTGGAGAGTATGTCGGAAGGACATATATTTCGCAGAATAAAAATCCTCAATATGTAATTCGAGAGACGACACGAGATGATAAAGAGTAATTTGGGGCCTAAAAAAGATAATAATAAAAAACAAAACTTATTAGCCTGGCTTATGTCAGGCTTATTTGGCGTTTTATCGGGAGTTTTTCTGGTATTTGGATATCAGCTTGAAAAATATGACAACGTCAACTTTAAAGACGCAGGAACATATGCGTTTATCCTGTGCTTTGCAATTATTTTGGCAATAGATGTGCGCTATGTCTGGAAGAACTATGACGGTGCAAGACAAGGAAAAAAACTCTTTGGTTTTGTTACTTTAAGTAACAGGACGGAGCCGGGAGAGGACAAGAACTTTATGTTTAAGAGTTGGGCTATAATGATAGCTCTTAATACCATAGTTATCCTCGCTGAGTTTCCGGGATTTTTTGTCTATGATGCACAGGACGAGCTCAATGAAGTTCTCACAAGGAGCTTTTCAACGCATCATCCTCTTTTGCATGTGCTCCTTCTTGGAGGCACGATAGCAGTTTTTCATAAACTCACGGGAAGTTGGAACGGCGGAATATTTGTATATACTTTTTTACAGATGCTGGTGATCACGCTTATTCTTGCGTATGTTATGGACTATCTGAGGAGAAAAGGAATCGGTAAGCGTTCGGCTATCGCCTGGACTTTGTACTACGGAGTTTTTCCGGTTATCGTGATGTACAATCTATGCTCAAGTAAAGACGGGTTATTTACCGCCTTTTTACTGTATATGACATTGTCTCTTGTTAAGCTTGTTGAAGACAGAGATGCTTTTTTGAAAAGCAGATTCTGTGTTATAAGCTTTGTCGCTGCGGCTGTTCTTATGCCTCTTTTCAGGCATAACGGCTTCTATGCTTATCTTGTATTTTTACCATTTGCATTTATATATTTCAGAAAAGAACTTTCGAAGAAGTTGTCGCTTATCCTGATCGTTCCCGTGGTGGTATATCTTGTGATAAATACTGTTCTTGGAGTAGCTTTTTCCACAAAAGGAACCGATCATCAGGAAATGCTCACGGTGCCTATAATGCAGATGGCAAGGGTATATGCATATGAAAAAGATTTGATGTCGCCTGAAGATGTTGCGATGCTTAAGGAGTATATCCCTGAAGATAATCTTGAAAATTATACGCCACGCGTGTCAGATTTAGTGAAATTCGGATTCAATAACGAATTATATGAGAAGAACAGCGGAGATTTCTGGAAATTATGGGCAAAGCTCGGAGCAGGGCATCCCGCTACATATCTTAATTCATGGTTCCTTACTTCATACGGATACTGGTATCCGCCGGCACTTATCAATGTGTATAAAGGGGTTAAAGTCTTTACGTTTACATACACTGACAGCTCATACTTTGGCTATGAAGTTGAGCAGCCCGGAAAGCGTAACAGCTTTATTCCGGCAATAGACAAACTCTACAGGTACATATCAATAGGAACGTTTCATAAGGATGCTCCGGTACTGGCGCTACTGTTTTCGCCGGGATTTTTAATGCTTATCTATCTTTTTGTTGTTCTGTATCGCCTATCAAAGGGACACTTTGGCAAGGTGATCCCGTTTTTGCCGATAATACTGACATGGCTGACAGTTCTTTTGGGACCTACATATCTTGTCAGATATGTAGCTATTTTGTGGTACGCGCTTCCGCTTCTTTTGGCGCCTGCAAATGATGTTATGCTAAATAATTGTTGACATGGAAATCACTAAAAGCATCTGATAAAATAAAGCGTCAATTATTTAATTCAAGGGAGTGGGGCAAATATGAAAAGGCAGTATCCGGGTAAAGATTCCGAGAATAAGTACCTGTTTAGCTGGAGCATGTTGACCATTGTTATGTTGATATTGATCTTTCCTGTAATTTATGTGGGAAGATATGCGTATCCGTGGGCTGATGATTTTACTTACGGAACATTACCACACATAGCATTTTCTCAGACAGGTTCAATAGTTTTTACTTTATGGGCTGCTATTAAAGATACGATAGATACTTATTTGGGCTGGCAGGGAACATATACATCATGTTTCCTGATGGAAATGCACCCGGCAGTTTTCTCAATGAAAATGTATCATATGACTTCATTTATCATGCTGGGAGCGATGTTTGTATCGTATTTTGCATTGTTTAGAGTGATAGGCAAAAATGTATTAAAAAAAGAGCGAATGGATTACGAACTGTTTATCCTTACGTTCCTTTTTTCTGTAGAGCTTGTTGATGGAAAAGCGGAGGGCTTTACCTGGTACAACAGTGCGATTCACTACACTTTTGGCCATGCATTATTTGTTTTGTTTCTTGCTCTTCTTATAAAGTATGTGTTTTCACAGGAAGAAACACGGACGTTATTGGTATTTGCTTCAATATGCGGATTTTTGGCGGCAGGAGTAAATAATATAACGGTATTTGGCGGAATGTTGTTTTTGAGCATGGTCATCCTGTTTTTGGTATTTACTAAGTTGATTTTCGGGGAAAAAGACTTTTCATTTATAAAGAAATCCCTTATTCCTACGGCAAGTTTTATGGCTGGTGCTCTTATTAATTTGCTTGCACCCGGCAACAGAAGCAGAATGGCGACATCAGATGCTGTCAAAAACAGTATTTTTGTTACGATTAGAAATTCTTTTGTGCTGGGATTCCATTTCTGTTTGCGACATGTAAGGCTTGAGGTATTGGGCTTTATGATCCTTGCAGGAATACTGATTTGGAAAACCTTTTCTAAATTGCAAAAAGAGAATACTTTTCATTTTCGTTTTCCGTTTCCGCTGCTTGTTTCTGTTTTGAGTTTTTGCCTCATTTCAGCTCTTTATTCGCCGTTTGCATTTATTGAGACAGCTGATATTTCAGCAGAATACATAGATAGACAGCTCGGAGTAAACAGAGTATCGGATTCGGTTTTTTATGTATTTATCTTGCTAATTCTTTTAAATGAGTTTTATTACATTGGTTGGCTGTTTTTCAGAAAGCAGCTCAGTTATAAAAAAGAAATAGGTGTAGCACTCGGGGCTGTTGCGACTATTATGATAGTTTTGTCATGTGTTCGAATTATTGCGGTATATCCCGAAAGATATCTGACATCAGCTGCAATTTATGGCATAAAAAACGGGACAGCCAAAGAATATGGCGAGATCATGGAGGAAAATTTAAACAGGTTTCTGAGCAGTGAACAGAAGGTCGAGATTTTGCCGATAACGGTTAAACCTGATATTCTCTATCCCCGCGATGCAGCGGCTTATAAGGATGGAGCAGTTTTGTTCTTTGAAAAGGAGAGTGTATATTACAAAGAGTAAAATACACTATGTTTGATTGAGGGTGGCAGGTATGATAATATTTAACTTGGCTTAGTGCCTAATATAAGAGGGAAAACATACTTGTATGAGAAAGATTATTGATAGAAAAACAGCGTATAGAGCGGTACTTATATTATTTGCCATATTAGCAATTCTAAGTGTCTGGCCGTGCAGACTTTGGACCAATGTTCTCGAAACCTCCGCAGGTGGTGAAAGAATAGAAGAAGATCAGCCTGTAAATATAGAACATTTTTATTCACAGAGGTTTATTGCAAGATATGACAGATTAAGCTCCGTGGATTTATACATCTCCAATGTGGAAAAGGGCAGATATATTGATATTACTGTGTGCGACCTTGGTGGAAAAGAGCTTGTAAAGAATCTGATCGATACTGAGGGTAAGACGATTCCGGGCTATGTAAATGTTCCGCTTGAATATAATGTGAAGGTTGGAGAAGAATATCTCCTTTATATCAGGGGATGCAGATCAAAGTTTTATGTAAATTTTGAAACTATAACCGACAATCCGGAAGCAGGATATGTAGAAAGATTGAACGATCATTATTTCAGCCCTGACGGAAATTTTGTATTTGATGATTTGGCTGATAAGCATATCGCAGCGAGATATAATTACAGACTTCCTGTATCAAAGAAGATCTCGCTGGCAATTATTTGCGTAATAGCCGCTATCACTGCGCTTTTGTATGCGCTTATCGGGGGATATTATTCAAAGCATTCTGACAGAAACACGATCATGACTGTCGAGAAGTGCGTCAAGTATACGGCAAATCCTATAGCTGCGGTATTCTATCTGACACTTATGGTAATGGTCTTTCCGCTTAAGGTGTTCGACGCCAGAGCTTTAGACATTATCTTTTACGAAATCGGACTTATTGTGGCAGCAGGAATTACTTTCTATGCCATTAATCATAAAGCTGTAAAGAGTGAAGTAGGTATTTCATTTATCGACGGAATAGAAGCCGGTGATAGGGTGAGATACTTTATTATGATGCTTTCTATTGCGATGGCTATCTGGCACGGCTGCGATTATATGAACGGTATTGCTGATATTTTCCACAGATTGTCGGAAAGAAGAATGGTAATCTGGCTTGCAGTACTTATACTTCTTACATTTACGGCAAAAGAAGCATTTAATGCACCAAATCTTTTGTGGCTTATCGTATCCGGGATAGGTGGATTTTATTATTATCATAAGAATCTGATTCCGGAAACTGAAAATGAGTTCGACCTTAAAAATGCCGTTATAAAATATGAAGTGATTATCGCTATTCTTGGCGGCTTTTTGGCTATTAACCTCATACAGCTCCTTATAAACTATATACAGGAGAAGGTTAATAAGAATATTAGCGTAAATGAAAGCAGAGCAAGAGTGTCTGTTTACGGAATTCTTGTGTATATATTGTTTGTTTTGCTTATAGTTACGAGAAACTCCGGAATGTGGGTAATTGCATTGGCAGTGACATTTACTTGCCTGTATGTGCGAGGACTTGTCTGGAAAGGAAGAAAAGACTGGCTTAATATCATTTCCGGTGGTCTTATGCTTAACTTTGTCATTTCGCTTTGCTATAGCCTTTTGCACAGATGTTTTGCAGGGTATGTGAGTGGAAGATTTGGATTTATATTCCACACGCAAACAGTAGCAGCAGAATATCTGGTGTTTATGGAAGCTGTTGCGACAGTTCTTTTGACAGCAAAGATTGTTGCACTTCCCAAGAAGACAGGAATGAAGGATTTTATAAAAACATCTTGGAAAGAGATGCTCCTGTTTGGATGGATAGCGGCTTATGCTATTTTCACTGTTTCGGAAATGGCATATATTTCGATTTTTATATGTGTTTTCTTTGTCCTTGTAGTTATGTTTGTATGCTACAGGAAAAAGATCGGAAGTATATTGGTTACGATGATCATTTCGGTAATTGTATGTTTTCCTCCTGCATTTACGCTGCAGAGAATGATTCCTGCTATGGTAGGGGATCCTGTAATCCTGGCGTATGATGATACCGATCCTTTCGTTCGCGGTGGAGCTGAATGGGGAAGTACCAATTATATGTGTGTTGAGAGATTTGCAAATCTCTTCGCAAGTGAGATTCTGGGCATGGATATGAAGACTTATGATTATCCGCATGATATATATAATTACGATCCTGAGACGGGAGAGCCATGTTTTGATGAGTACGGCGATCCTATCGAGGAGAGTGAAGAAGAGAATGAATCACTTGGAATGACGACACCGGCTGAGAATAACCTGCTTGTTGCGGCGCAGTTTACAAATGCAGAAGCTGCGATGCTTCTTGATGCATTAAATGGCTATGTAGATGAGTCCAATGTATGGGACATTCGATTGAATGGCAGAATTACCATATTTAAGACATATCTAAATGAACTTAACATGACAGGGCATGACGATGTTCAACCGGTGCTTCCTGATGGGAATAATGCAATGCATGCGCACAATACCTATCTTCAGGTTGCATACAATCACGGAATTCCTGTTGGAATATTCTTTACGATAGTTATTGTTGCAGGACTTATCTGCGGACTTGGCTTTTTTAGAAAAAATAAAGAGACAAATCCGCTTGCGCTTATACCTTTTGCGGTAATAATAGGATTTATGATGGCAGGTATGAGTGAGTGGGTATTCCAGTTTAGTAATCCGACAACACTTGCACTTATGCTTTCAATCTTTCCTTTGATGCAGAATAACGAGTGATATCTTAACAACAGAGAATGGCTATGAACAAAAAGAAAGAACCTTTGAATTTACAAAAACTATATAGGCGTGCGGTACTTATTATTTACGATGTGATAAGTATAATCCTGGTCAGCTTTATACCTGTGCTCATGCGATACGATCTTGATTTTGATCAGGTTGAAGAGCACTTTATGACAACTACGATTACTTATTTGCCTATAAATATAATCGCGACTCTTATTGTGTTCTATGTTTTTAAGCTTTATGACAGCTTATGGGCATACGCAGGAGAAAGAGAGCTGCAGAACCTTGTAATGGGATGTGCAGTATCAAGCGGTATCACGGCAGTGGGACTTCAGTTTTTCAAAGTTCCGGGGCATCAGGCTGAACCAAAGACTTATTATTTTCTATATCTGGTTCTGCTCATTGCACTGATTTTTATAAGCAGATTTTCATACAGATTTTTGAGAAGTGCCAAGCACCATTCTGAGAAAAACAAAAATGCCAAAGCTGTAATGGTAATAGGAGCAGGAGAAGCTGCAAATATTATCATTAAAGATATCATAAAAAGTAATTACAACACGATGTCCATTAAATGTATCATTGATGATGACTCGGACAAGTGGGGGAGATATATTCAGGGAATCAGAGTTGTAGGCGGAAGAGACAGAATTGTAGAATGTGCGGATCTTTATGATATTGATGAGATTATTGTTGCAATTCCTTCTGTTTCAAGGCAGGAACTTAAGAAGATACTTGATATCTGTAAGAACACACATTGTAAGATGCGTGCGCTTCCCGGAATGTACCAGCTCGTAAACGGTGAAGTAAATGTATCAAGACTTCGTGATGTTGAAGTAGAAGACCTTTTGGGAAGAGATCCCATTGCGGTAGATATTGATTCCATTGCAGGTTATGTAAGCGGAAAGACTGTCATGGTAACAGGTGGCGGTGGATCTATCGGATCGGAGCTTTGCAGACAGGTTGCCGGACATAAGCCAAAGAGACTTATAATAGTTGATATATATGAAAACAATGCGTACGACATTCAGCAGGAATTAAAGACAAAATATCCCGAGCTTGACCTTGTTGTTCTCATAGCATCAGTAAGAAATACGCTCAGGATCAACATGATATTTGAAAAGTATAAGCCTGATATCGTATACCATGCCGCAGCGCACAAGCATGTACCTCTTATGGAGGACAGCCCGAATGAAGCAATCAAGAATAACGTATTCGGAACATGGAAGACAGCTATGGCTGCAGCCATGAACGGCACTGCTAAGTTTGTTATGATCTCTACAGACAAGGCGGTCAATCCTACAAACGTAATGGGTGCAAGTAAGAGAATCTGCGAGATGATCGTTCAGACGATGAATAAGCACTACGATACGGAATTTGTTGCGGTAAGATTTGGTAACGTACTTGGTTCTAACGGATCAGTTATCCCGCTCTTTAAAAAGCAGATAGCGGCAGGTGGACCGGTTACGGTTACAGACCCTAATATTATCAGATATTTCATGACTATTTCAGAGGCGGTTTCTCTTGTGCTTCAGGCAGGAGCATTCGCAAAGGGCGGTGAGATCTTCGTCCTTGATATGGGTGAGCCTGTTAAGATCCTTGATCTTGCGGAGAACCTTATAAAACTTTCCGGATACAAAGTCGGAGAAGATATCAGAATTGAATTTACGGGACTTCGCCCCGGTGAGAAACTCTACGAGGAGATGCTCATGGACGAGGAGGGACTTCAGGATACGGCAAATAAGATGATCCATATCGGAAAGCCCATTCAGCTCGATGAGATGAAGCTGTTTTCGGAACTTGAGCGACTTAATGTTGCGGCAAAAGAGGAATCACCTGAGATACGAACTCTCGTAAAAGAGATAGTAACTACATACCATCCTGCCAATAATGAGGCAGAAAAGACAGAAGAGCATAAAGAAATGCTCAAAAAGCTGGCTGAGAAAATCAATACGGAGGAATGATCGTGGAAATTAGACCTTTTGAGAAAAAAATATGGCTTTCATCCCCGACAATGCACGGCGATGAGATTAAGTACGTGCAGGAGGCATATGACACCAACTGGATGTCAACTGTCGGAGCTAATATAAATGAGGCTGAGAAGCTTATATGCGAAAAAATAGGATGCAAGGAGGCTGTTGCACTTTCTTCGGGAACAGCGGCTCTTCATCTTGCAATTAAACTTGCGGGCGAAAGACTTTACGGCCAGCCACGAGTAGGACACGGAACACTTGAAGGAAAGAAAGTTTTTTGTTCTGACCTTACATTTGATGCTACAGTTAACCCCATTGCTTATGAGGGCGGCGAAGCGGTATTTATCGATACTGAAGAGGATACCTGGAACATGGATCCCGAATCCTTGGAAAAAGCTTTTGAAACATATCCCGATGTCAGACTTGTAGTTGTTGCGCATCTTTACGGGACTCCCGGAAAGATAGACGGAATCCAGAGAATCTGCCGTGCTCACAATGCACTTATCGTAGAAGATGCGGCTGAATCTCTCGGTGCAACATACAAAGGAAAGCAGACGGGACTTTTTGGCGATTACAGCATTCTTTCTTTTAACGGAAACAAGATCATAACAGGTTCCGCAGGCGGAATGTTCCTTACAAACAATACAGAGGATGCTCATAAGGTACGCAAGTGGTCAACTCAGGCAAGAGAGGATGCACCTTGGTATCAGCACGAAGAGCTCGGATATAACTACAGAATGAGCAATGTTATTGCCGGAGTAGTAAGAGGACAGATTCCTTATCTCGAAGAGCACATCGCTCAGAAAAAAGAAATCTATATGCGTTACAAAGAAGGTCTCAAGGATCTTCCCATAAAGATGAATCCTTATGATAAGAAGAACAGTGAGCCAAACTTCTGGCTTTCATGCATGATCATAAATGAAGATGTAATGTGCAGACAGGTTCGCAGCGAAAAAGAGGTGCTCTATAATCCTGAGCCCGGAAAGACCTGCCCTACAGAGATTCTCGGAGCTATCGCTGAGAATAATGCAGAGGGACGTCCTATCTGGAAACCTATGCATATGCAGCCAATCTACAGGTCAAATGCATTTATCACAAAGTGTGGAAACGGAAGAGCACGCAGCAATGCTTACATAGAAGAGGAAGGCTTTAAGGATGTCGGAGCAGACATTTTCAACAGAGGTTTATGTCTTCCCAGTGATAATAAGATGACCAAGGATCAGCAGGATATGATCATTGAGATCATAAGAAGATGCTTTGACTAAAACACCTTGAATACAACACTTTTCGGAGTAACTGATGATATATTCAAAATATATTAAGAGATTGATAGATATAGTCCTGTCTTTGTTGGTACTTATACCTTTTTGCTGGTTGTACCTGATACTTGCGATACTTGTAAGAGTTAAGCTTGGTAGTCCTGTTCTTTTCAGACAGCCGAGACCAGGTAAAGACGGAAAGGTTTTTAACCTCTACAAATTCAGGACAATGACTGATGCAAAAGATGAAAACGGAAATCTTCTTCCCGATGAAGACAGACTTCCCGAGTTTGGCAAGAAGCTCAGAACAACAAGCCTTGATGAACTTCCTGAGTTTATCAACATCTTAAAAGGCGATATGAGCTTTATAGGTCCCAGACCGCTTCTTGTTAAGTATCTTCCTCTTTACAACGAGGAGCAGAGGCACAGACATGATGTTAGACCGGGGCTTACAGGTTGGGCGCAGGTGAATGGAAGGAATCTACTAAGCTGGGAAGACAGATTTGAGAAAGATGTTTACTACGCAAGAAATATATCGTTTCTTTTCGATCTCAAGATATTTTTTATGACAATCGCGGTTGTATTTAAGCACGATGATATAAACAGTGCCACAGATGCCACAATGGAGGCGTTTACAGGCACAAAACCAAAGGAGCAGTAAAATGAACATTCTATTTTGCAGTGTCGGAAGACGCTGTGAACTTTTAAAAGACTTTAGGAAAACGCTGGGCGATAAGGTCCGCATGGTTGTTACAGATAACAGCGTATATGCACCGGCACCTGCTTTTGCGGATGTATGCTACAGGGTTCCGCTTATAACGGCACCGGAGTATATTCCTACAATACTGGATATCTGTAAGAAAGAGAATATCAACGCGGTAACAACACTTATTGATCCCGAGATCTCGATTCTTGCATCTCACAGAAAAGAATTTGAGGAACTAGGCGTTGAAGTTCTTGCTCCCTATGAGGAGACTGCAAAGCTTTGCTTTGACAAGTATGAGATGTATAAATTCCTTACGGAAAAGGGAATCAATACTGTTAAGACATACGGTACTTTTTCTGATTTCGAAAAGGATTATAAAGATGGCAAGATAAATCTTCCTGTTTTTGTAAAGCCCAGAACGGGAAGTGGAAGCGTGGGAGCACGCAAAGTTGATACATATGAACTTCTTAAGGAAGTTACGGAGAAAGATCCGGGGCTCATTATCCAGGAGCTTATGACCGGAAAAGATATGGACGCCGATGTCTATGTCGATACAATAAGCCACAAGCCTGTTGCTATCTTCTCCAAGAAAAAGATCTCTACCACCATCGGTGGAGCAAACAAGACAATTTCATTCAAAGACGAGAAGCTCTTTGAATTTGCACAGAAAGCACTGGAGGTATTCAAGTTTAACGGCCCTCTTGATATGGATCTCTTTTACCAGAACGATCAGTACTATCTTTCAGAGATCAATCCAAGATTCGGCGGAGCGTACCTTCATGCATACGGCGCGGGCGTTGATTTCCCGTCGTTTATCTATAGAAATGTTGTGGAGAAAAAAGAGAATGCACAGCAGATCGGACAGTATGACGAAAATGTCGTTATGATGATGTATGACAGCGTTGTCATTGATACATTGGATAACCTTAAGGATCGAATGAGAGAGATCTGATAATGACGATTTTGATTTTGGCGAACTATGCAAACGGTCTTTTTCTTTTTAGAAAAGAATTGGTTGAGTCCTTTAAAAATGCGGGACACAAGGTGGTGATTTCCGTTCCGTTTGATGAGAATGTCCACAAGCTCAGCGATATGGGAGTGGAACTTGTGGATACGCATCTTGAACGACACGGAATGAACCCGTTAAAAGACCTTAAGCTGTTTGCAAGTTACATGAAAATAATGAAGAAGATAAGGCCTGACGTGGTTCTTACATATACGATAAAGCCCAATATTTACGGGGCTTCTGCGGCGAAGTTTCTTCGAATCCCTTATATCTGCAATGTCACCGGACTCGGTACCGCGATTGAAGGAGGAGGGCTTCTTAGTAAGATCCTTGTCATGATGTATTCTTTTTCGATGAACAGGGCAAAAAAAGTCTTTTTCCAGAATGAGAGAAATCTTGAATTTATGAAAAAGAAGGGCGTTGCGACAAAAAACGCAGCTCTTTTGCCGGGATCGGGAGTTAATCTCACCGAGCACCCGTTCAGGGAATATCCGTCGGAAGAAGACGGAATACGTTTCCTTGCTGTAATAAGGATAATGAAGGACAAGGGAATCGAGGAATATCTGAAGGCTGCGGAGATTATTTCTTCCGAGTACAAAAATGTCTCTTTTGATCTCGTCGGAGAATATGAAGAGGACGAGAGAGAAAAGTATGAGCCAATGATACATGCCCTGGAAGAAAAGGGAACGGTCAAGTATTACGGGCATCTGGATAGTGTTGAGCCTTCTATGGCAAAGAGTCACATAATAGTGCATCCTTCTTATCATGAGGGACTTTCAAATGTGCTTCTTGAAGCGGGAGCATGCGGAAGACCTGTTCTTGCATCAGATATAAACGGATGTAAAGAGACTTTTGAAGAAGGTGCGACGGGAATAGGCTTTAAACCCGGTGATGTATCGGCGCTTTCGGATGCGATACGAAAGATCCTTGCTCTTTCCGAAAATGACAGGAAAGAAATGGGACGAAAAGCGAGAATATTTATTGAAAAAAATTTTGACAGGCAAATTGTTACGTCAATTTATGAACAAACGCTTAAAAACTTGTAAAAACAGAACTTTTACAGATGTTTGACATGCGTAGTATAATAGATAATTATGTAAATAACTTTAATTTGATAACATTGAAATGTTAAAAAGTTTGGAGGATTCAAATGGGTTTGTATGAGAAGCTTCTCTCCGGAGAAGAAAAACTTTCATTAGTTGGACTTGGATATGTAGGTATGCCTATTGCTGTGGCATATGCTAAAAAGATAAAGGTAGTGGGATATGACTTTAACGCTGCCAAAGTTGATCTTTACAAGAAGGGAATCGATCCTACAAGAGAAGTCGGCGATGAAGCCATTAAGAATACAAGTGTGGAGTTTACAGCAGATCCCGAGAAACTTCGTGAGTGTAAGTTCCATGTAGTTGCGGTTCCTACACCTGTAAACGACGACCATACACCTGATCTTTCACCTGTTGAGGGAGCAAGCCACACACTTGGTAAGTACCTCACAAAGGGAAGCATCGTAGTATATGAGTCAACAGTATATCCCGGAGTAACAGAGGATATCTGTGTTCCTATTCTTGAGCAGGAGTCCGGACTTAAGTGCGGCGTTGATTTCAAGGTAGGATATTCACCTGAGCGTATCAACCCCGGTGACAAGGTTCACAGACTTGATACTATTACAAAGATTGTTTCAGGTATGGATGAAGAGACTCTTGAGGA
>JAFZQT010000088.1 GCA_017620235.1 Butyrivibrio sp.
AGCCCGATTTTATGAGACACATTATTTCTATATGCCTTGTCATCAATCAACTGATTAAAAGAAAATTGATAACGAGAGTTATATCTGTACTTATTGTTCGGGAAAACAATCACTTCCTCGAAAGCTACCTGTGCTACATAATCAACCACATCTTTAGGATCGATATTGTAATGCTTAATTCTTATTTCAGCTTCCTGTTCCTCGTTCGTCAGGAAGGTATAATCATCACCGTTTTTCTGAACAAGTCCCTCATCACAAAGTGCGCGAAGAGACTTCTCTACGGTCTTTGATAATTCCAATCTATCCTGATCCACTTTTGAAATCATAAGGGTTGTAAGATTCTCTACATCACGCTTAAAGTTATTAAGGTGCTTCGTCATAAAGAGAACCTTAAGGAGCTCAACATCAAAATTATTGAGTCTTGTATTTCTTGATGCCTGAGTGATAACGATTCTATGAGTGTGATCAATGAAGTCATCCAGCGCACTGTAGAAAGCGTTAAACGGAACTAATAATCCCTCCCTCTCATCGGCATAGGCAACAGCAGCTTCTTTGAACAAAGCAAGCTGTGATCTCTCGCCATCAGCAAGATGCTTACCACTGGAAGAGAACTGACGAACTGCAGTAAGTACATCTCCCACCAGCTTAAACTGATAAGGAATAAACGGATAGACATCTGCAAATTCCTCAGCATCTGTATAAAGCGGCATGTTCGGTGTGCCTTCGCTGAATGTAATAATATTCTTAATTGAAGACTCGTATTCCTTATACAAGTTCTCAAGAATAGGTCTTGCCTCAGGCTTTTTGTAAAGAATACGTTTCTTAATAACCTCTGCAGCATCTGCTCCGGAAAGAGCAATTCGTGTTGCAAAACGTCCCTGAATCTTAGAAAAGTCTTCGCCCATTGTCTGGGTAATTGAATCAATATCCTGCTGTGATGTAACAACAATCCAAGCTTTACCTCCGCAGGCTGTTCCAAGATCCTCTGTTACAGTCTGAAGGTTCAACATTAACTTGCTGTCGTCTGCAATATACTGTCCGATTTCATCTACAAGGAAAAGAATATGATGGTTCTTACCCTTCTTGTCGCAATATCTCTTTACATACTCAGCAAACTTATCAATGGATAAGCTGTAAGACTTTTCTGCATTATCTGCCCAACTACGAGCAGACTCCTCACTCATGATCCCAAGTTCAGTGATAGCCTGAACAATTGAATCCTGAACGAAATAATAATCTTCTCTACCTTCTTTCCACGAAGTTCCTTCTATCTCTTCGAATTTCTGCTTAAAGGCTTCGTACTGTCCTTGGTCATCCAGCTTACGCTCAAAATCTGCGAGGAACGGAATTGAACCGCAGTATCCAAGATGGTCATTAAAGACTTTCATGAATACATCCTTGATAGCCTCTTTGTTAATCTTGGAATCAGTCGTACTCTTTGAATCTACGTTAAAAAGAATTACATCAATGTCTCCACACTCGGAAGCAACCTCTGCAATCTTGTCTTTCAGTTTGCTGTCCTCAACCTTGACACCCTGAGTGAAGAAAGAAACTGCTTCCTTCTTTGCACCATCTTCATCTTCTACAACACGGTTACTTAAAATGTATGACAAGATTTTAAGGAAGTGAGATTTACCACTTCCAAAGAAACCGGAAATCCATACACCCATATTGTCCGTTCTTCCGGTAACACTCCTCTTATATGCATCGAAGAAACGGTTCATGTATTTTTCAAGTTCAGTGGTAACAACGTACTCATCCAATTCCTGATATACGTTCTCATCATCCTTCTGGCCAACTTTGATTACACCTTTAATTTCACGGGTAATCTTTTTCTCAAACATATCCTGGATTTTCATTTGTCACCCTCCTATACAATAAGCGGAAATGCTCTGTAGTAGTTTCCGTCTGTTATCGTTCCAAATAAGCTTAGACTCTGTCCATTCCATGTGCCCGGATAGAACATAACTACCGGCACACTATCAAGAACCTGATGCAGGTTGTTTAATACATTGTGAGATCTTACGAAAGGAAATACCTTTCCAACTCCTGTCAAAAAGACAACTGCATTTTCAGGTGTGTTCTCCAAAATTCGATTCACAATCAAATTGTCATCATTCGTAAGGCGAAGCATCTTTGTTACTGCTGTGTAGAGATACTCCATGCCCTTCTGTTCTTCGAACTTGACACATTTATCGATGTATCCCTTTTCTTCCAAGATGCTTATTACCATCTCATAAAGATCAAATTCTATAATTTGAAATCCGTCAGCATCCGGATTGTTCTGCTTCTTTAATGCCTTGATTTTGTCTCTGATAATAAGTTCATCACATGGCTCATAATCAAAAACGTAGTATCGAACCTCATTAGCAACTCCTCGGTTTGCCAAGAAATCCTGATCTGAAATTCTGTCCCAGATTTTGTCTAAGCGTTCATTAAACTCCATCACTTTTCTCCTGTTAACGCTGCCAAATATTTATCCATTGCATTCCTCTGAAGTGCAAATCTAAGATCCGGATCAATATATGGCTTGTTCACCTGCTTGTCGGTAATCTTTCCTGTAAGCAGTCCTGCCTCAAACATATACTTGCTATAAACCTGCTTTAGTTTTTTTACTGATGTATCAGTAATCGCAGCTACCTTTTCGTTCTGATCCTGCTTGTCTTTAAAAAAGATATTCAAGTCAGCATCTGTCAAAGTAGGTTCGCCAAGATAAATCTTTCTTCTGTATACGTCATACATCAAATCAAACAACAATTTATCCGCTGCCATACAACCAACGAAAGCAATCAGCTTTCCGGTATTTATATCCGCTGTAACCATCATCCTTCGAAGTTCCTCTGGAAGCGCTTCAAGTCTTTTACGGATACAACCAAATTCATTTATCAGTCTGGAATCGGATTTCTGTTGATACAGGTTTTCCTCTATTACAATCTGCCTGACCTCGTCCATGGAATGTGTTCCAAGAAGGCGGGCAGTCTCTCTGGTTTCTACAAACCAGAAAAGGTGCTTAGTCGCACTTGCGTTATATTCCATGCTCAACCGTCCTTTTCTTCTTTCTCTTCTTTTTCAAAACTCATGATGTCGCCAATATTACAATCCATGTACTCACAAATTTTCTGAAGGACATCAAGAGAAACATTTTCACCTTTGCCCATTTTGGCCATAGTCGCAGAACTGATATTAAGCTCCGCAGCAAGATCCTTCTTGTACATGTTTTTGTCGATTAGCATTTTCCATAAGCCGTTATAAGATATAGCCATATTTTTCCCTTTCACTAAGTTGCGCACATAGCGCAAAACAAAAAATACGTATCCAGTGAAAAGTATATCACAGCCAGGCTCAAAAGTCACGGCAAATCTTTAGAAAGTAAAAGACGATATTTTGCTTTCCTAAATCAGTTTTTTTATTAATAAATTTTTATAGTCTCCTCTTTTCATCACCTCGAATTTAATCCTGCATCCCTAACCTCCCACCCTCTATTATCCATATTTCATGTCCGTTAAAACGGACTCATAACAAAGTTTTTTCATTTTCGCAAGCAGTGCATCGGTACGTACCGACGCTACTTGCTTGTTGGTTGGCTCTGCCCCCAATCCCCCGAGAACCTCGTTTCACTCGGAGCTACGCATCGCAAAAAGCGACGCTAATGACAAAGCCGTACAAATAAAAAAAGCGGGAGACCTCACCAAATGCTCTTGATGAAATCTCCCATTCTTCTACAATGACTTATATTTCTTTTTCTGATTTTCAGCCTGCTTCTCTTGCTCTTATTTTTTCAAGAATTGGTCTACGTTATACTTAGCGGTCTGATAATCTTTCATTTCCTGCCTTGCCTTACGATAC
>JAFZQT010000089.1 GCA_017620235.1 Butyrivibrio sp.
CCTGAGCCAGGATCGAACTCTCACGTTTAAAAGTTTAATCCGGCTAAGAACTTAAGCTTGGCTTTCGTTCTGTCCGTTAATTTACATTTTTCTGAATTATTCTCTTGGAATCTTTCAGGGTTGCATTACTGTTTAATTTTCAAGGTTCTTGCTGTCCTCAGCGACAGCTTACTTAGAATATCACAGGGTTTAAGCCGTGTCAATAACTTTTTTAATTATTTTATAAAACTTTTTTCAAAAAGCTCTTGAATTTTCCCGAAAAGCAGTTCCCATGCGGCTTGGAGGCTTGTCAATAGCTTTATACCAGTAATATACTCTATCAGGTAAAGAACCGCTATTGCTTCAAGTAATCCAAGAACTGCTCCAAGAATTTTGTCAAAGCTTCCCAAAACCGGAATTTCCTTCATTTTCCTGAGGTTTCCGCCAATCGCATTCATGACTCTGTAAACAACAAATGCCACGATCAGATATCCGATCTTTGGAATTATGTCCCCAAAGCTTTTATCCAGGACGTTTTCCGTTATTCCCATTACAAAATATACAGACGCAAATGTTGCCAAAACAGCAAGTAAGCCTGCCGCTTCCGCAACCAGGCCACTATTTGATCCGTATGATATTCTCCATAAAATAATACAGACTACCGCAATTGTTATTACGATCTGTGAAATATCCAAACTCATAAATATCCTCTGTCTGTGCTCTCATATCAGCACAATGCTGCTAAATCACTTGAGTACCAATGAATCAATGCTCTTCTTTGTCGCCAAAATAAAGTTACTCTTCGAGCCTGTAGGTATCATTGTTCTTACAGGTTCTTCAAAAGTCCCCTGATATTTGACTCTTCCCTTCATATCCTTTAGCAAGTAATCATCTTGATTGTAGATAATAATCTGCTTGTTGCTAAAAATTATTTCCGAGTAATCCATGTCAAAAAATGTAGTAAGCACCAGATTTCCTGATAAATTATACACTTGAAGCCTATACGCTCCTTTTTCGGAGCCTTCCGCAAATACAAGCCCAACATACGAATCACTGTAGAATACAGATCTTATTTCATCCTCGCCAATTTCCGCTTCTGCCTGTTTCTCAGGTTTTTGTGCTCCGGAATAAAACATTATCTTATCGTTAGAAACCGAAACCGCTTTATCGGGACTGAGAAATTGAACAAAAGGAACAACCGTGTTGGGAAAATTATAAGAACTCATCAAATGATCACCGGCGTTTTGTCCAACGTTGCCGAAATTATAAAAAGCAACTTTCGTCATTATCGATCCATTCTCAGGTCCCAGATAGGATACACATAGAAGTTCACCATTTGGAGAGATACTTATTTTCTCGGGATATCCATAGTCTTTCATCGTCGTTTGAGATCTGGTAAGCAATTCTCCCTGAGCGCTGTACAGTTTTATCCATGTAACATCTTCTCCGTCAAGAACTGCAGCCACAACACCCTGCGAAGATACGCAAAAATCTCTTATAGGCAGGTCTGTAGGAATTTTCCCCAAAGGTCCATTAATGTCACTCACATAAATCTCATGCCCGTTATAATCTGCTATAGCCATGGTATTCATGCATGTTCGCGTTATCGGATTCTGCATCTGATAAGGCTGAGTCCACAACGCTTTGCCCGATGAATCATAACAGCTTACGCCATCCTTACTGCATCGTATCATGTGCCCGCCAAGACTAACTATACGTGTATCGTCTTCAATCGATATCGGTACACCTTTTACCGTAATAGCCTCAGAATACTGCTTATCACGCCAGCTTATATAAATAACCGAGATCAAAGTTGTACAAGATACGATAAGAACCACCGCTCTAATAAAAACTTTAAGCTTGTGGCTCCTAATCTTTTCCTTGTAAGAGGTCTGCCTGTCAGAAGCACCGCTCTTTTTCTTGCTATTTAATTTACCAGCATATGTACTAAAGTCACGTACTTCTGCCAAGACAAACCTCCATAATATCAGCTTCGTGTAAATAAAGCTTTATTTAAAATCCAAGATCATACGAACTGATAGATTGTTGTTGTGTCATAAACCTTATCAGGTCCAAAAACAGGCTTAGGGAAGCCTTCCTGATTGATTGAGTTAGGATAGAACTGTGTCTCAAGACACACGCCTTCTCTATGCTTATAAGATGTTCCTGCCTTTGCATTCTCTGCTTCAAGGAAGTTTCCTGCATAGAGCTGAACTCCGGGAAGATCTGTAAAGCACTTCATTGTTATGCCTGTATCAGGTGATGAAAGAACAGCTATCTCTTTGATAGATCCGTCTGCATCATCCACAACATAGTTGTGATCATATCCGCCAACAGCCTTAAGCTGAGCATTGTCTGCCTCAATCTCTTTTCCGATAGTCTTCTCAGCAAGGAAATCAAAAGGAGTTCCAACAACGCTTGCAATCTCGCCTGTAGGAATAGCTGCAGAGTCAATTACAGGTGTGTAGTGTGATGCATTGAGCTTAAGTGTATGATCAAGAATAGATCCTTTTCCGCTCAAGTTAAAATATGCATGATTTGTCATGTTAATAAGTGTATTTGCATCACTTGTCGCATTGTAATGAATAGACAATGAATTGTCATCAGAAAGAGAATATGTAACTTCAAAAACTCTGTTTCCTGCAAATCCAAGGTCTCCGTCAGCTGACTTAAGAGTGAACTTAACGCTGTCTTCGCCTTCTACAGCATCCCACACTCTCTTGTGGAATCCGTTATCCATATCTGTGTGAAGATTGTTAGGTCCGTCATTAACAGGAAGAGAGAATTCTTTTCCGTCAATCTTGTACTTAGCTTCACAGATTCTGTTAGCTGTAGGTCCTACAGTTGAACCAAGGAAGCATGAGTTCTTAAGATATCCCCCAAGATCGTCGAATCCAAGAACTACATCCACACGATTACCATTCTTGTCAGGTACAAAAATATTTTTGATCGTAACGCCAAAGTTGATAACAACAACCTCAACATTGTTCTTGTTTGAGATGTGATACTCAAACACCTGCTCCTTATTTGGTGTTTCTCCAAATAACACTTTTTTTACTGCCATCTTTTACATTACCTCCATAATTTGAACATTAAAGTTCTGTTCTACCTTCCAAAGCCCTGAGCAAAGTAACTTCATCAATATACTCCAAGTCTCCGCCGACAGGAACACCACTGGCTATTCTCGTAACCTTTATGCCTGTGGGTTTTATCAGCTTACTTATATACATTGCTGTTGTTTCACCTTCAAGACTTGAATTGGTCGCCACAATGACTTCTTCCACATCTTCTGTCTGAAGTCTCTGCATCAACTCTGCCAACCGTATATCCCCCGGACCAATTCCCAACATTGGAGAGATTGCTCCATGCAAAACATGGTACACTCCTTCGAACTTACCGGTCTTCTCATATGCCGCCAGATCTCTGGCATTTTCCACAACCATGATGAGCTTGTGATTTCTGTTTTGATTGCCGCATATAGGACAGATATCTTCATCGGTAAGAGTACAGCACACCTTGCAATAATGCACATTTTCTCTCGCACTAGTTATCGTGTCAGCAAGCTTTTTTACCCTGTCCTTAGGGAGATTGATAATATAAAAAGCCAGCCTCTGCGCCGATTTACCGCCTATCCCCGGCAATGATGCAAGTTCATCTATCAGCCGATTAATATGTCCGCTGTAAAGATCCATTAGAAAGGAAATCCTCCGCCCAATCCGCCTGTCATTTTGCCGATCATGGCTCCGCTTGCTTCATCAGCCTGCTTCATAGCCTCGTTAACTGCAGCAACAATCATATCCTGAAGCATCTCAACATCATCAGGGTCAACTGCGTCAGGTGATATAACAACACTCTTTAAAGTCTTGTTTCCGTATACAGTCGCCTCTACAGCACCGCCGCCTGCTTTTGCAGTGAACTCTTTGGTCTCAAGTTCTTTCTGACTTTCCTCCATCTGACGCTGCATTCTCTGCGCCTGTTTCATAAGATTGCTCATGTTTCCGGGCATTCCGCCACCTGGGAAACCACCTCTTTTAGCCATTTCTAGTTCTCCTTTTCATCATCTTCTGTAACTATATCAAAATTTATAGCTTGCAGGTTTACATAATTTTCTTCAAAAGTCTGCTGTGGCTCAATATAGCGCGTCTCAAACTGCACATGCTTTCCTATCGAGTTATCCAGAATATTTTGAAGATCCTCCGCCGATTGTCCCGAAGAATACTTATCGGCAAGTTGCTTGTTGTCAAAGACAATCTGTAAAGCGTCATTATTTCCCAGACTGAGCTTAGCTTTCTGCAAATAAGTCTTCATGGGATTTTCCATTCTCGCGATTACTCTTGACCAATTTGCGACTATTCTCTTTATATCATCGGGAACAGCCCTGTCCAACACTTTTTTCTCTTTTACAACATTAACATTTTCGGAACCGGCTGCCGAACTCGTAGCTACCGCTATCTGTCCGCCCTGAATCCCTTTTAACAACTTTGAATTTTCTTCATCATGTCGCTCCAATATCCTGAGCCTGTCTTCAAGCGAATCTTCGCCCGGCTCCATCTGGGGCTTGCACATTTTGATAAGAGTTATTTCTATAAGAACTCTCTTCTGCGTAGCAAATCTCAACTGAGAAGAAAGCTCTGAAAAAATTCTGATATATCTAAGAAGGATATCTACATCAACGCCCTCTGCCTGCTCTTTCAAAACTTTCAGGTTGTCTGTTGATATATCAACAACATCCTCCATTTGATCCGACGCCTGAATAAGCATAAGATTACGCAGGTACCAGACGAAATCATTTACAAACTGCGAAAGTTCTCTTCCCTGAACTACAACTTCTGCCAATATCTTGAGTGCTTCATCCGCGTTTTGACTGTATATTGCGGAAAAGAGCTTGCTAAACACTTCAGTATCCACAGCTCCCAGCACATTGAGAACTTTATCGTAGGTAAGTTCTTCGCCGTAATTAAACGCAACGCACTGGTCAAGCAAACTCAGCGAATCTCTCATGGAACCGTCGGCAGTCTTTGCAATATATCTTAATGCTCTGTCCTCAACCGTAATTCCTTCAGAATTAACAACTTCTCTAAGTCGCTCCTCGATACTATCCACTGTGATCCTATGAAAATCGTATCTCTGACATCTTGAGAGAATAGTGATAGGAATCTTATGCACTTCTGTTGTCGCCAAAATAAACATTACATATGCCGGAGGTTCCTCCAGTGTCTTAAGAAGCGCATTAAAAGCGCCGGTAGACAACATATGCACCTCGTCTATGATGTAGACTTTTCGTTTTCCCTTAGTAGGAGAATATGATACTTCATCAATGATCTCTCTTACATTGTCAACGCCGTTGTTCGATGCAGCATCAATCTCTATCACATTCATGCTGTTTCCTGCAGCGATCTCCCTGCACATCTCACATTCACCGCAAGGACTTCCGTCAATCGGATTCTCACAATTAACAGCTTTTGCAAGAATCTTGGCAACAGAAGTCTTACCTGTTCCGCGTGTTCCGCAAAACAGGTAAGCGTGTCCGACTCTGTCAGATCTGATCTGATTTTTCAGCGTGGTTACTATATGATCCTGTCCCTTTACATCTTCAAAGACAGGCGGTCTGAATTTTCTATATAATGCAACATAGCTCATCTAATAAAATTGCTCCAAACAAAACTTTTTATTACTTAATCACCAAAGCAAACCCCAAGAGCCTTGGCTTCTTTAATTATTCCGGCATCAGGTGCCACGGATTTAAGCTTGCCCGCTATATCCTTAAGTGGAACCTTAACGATTTCCCTGTTCTTGTAAGCAACCATATATCCGTATTGCTTCTTAAGCACAAGCCAGCCTGCTTCAGCACCGAGCCTTGATGCAAATACTCTGTCATAAGGATCGGGCGCTCCACCTCTTTGCATGTGTCCGGGAACAGTTACTCTTACTTCATGTCCTGTTTTTTTCTGAATTGCCTCTGCAATCTCATATGAAACAGAAGGATATTTGCGGTTTGCAACCTTCTCTTTATACTCTTTCTTGGAAAGCTTTGCATCCTTCTTGGAGATTGCACCCTCTGCAACAGCGATAATAGTGAATCTGCTTCCTCTTTCATCACGTGCCCTTATCGCATTGCACACCTTGTCTATGTCATAAGGAATCTCAGGTATGAGGACCACATCCGCTCCACCTGCAAGTCCGGCATTGAGCGTAAGCCATCCTACCTTATGTCCCATTACTTCAATAATAAATACTCGACCATGAGAATCTGCCGTAGTGTGAATATTGTCAATTACACCTGTAGCAATATCAACCGCACTCTGGAAACCGAAAGTCATATCTGTTCCCCAAAGATCGTTATCGATAGTCTTGGGAAGAGAAACAATGTTAAGTCCTTCCTCGCTCAAAAGATTCGCCGTCTTCTGAGATCCGTTTCCTCCCAAAATCACGAGACAGTCCAGCTTTAACTTATAATAGTTCTGCTTCATTGCCTCGACTTTATCAAGTCCGTTCTCATCAGGATCCTTGATAGTTTTAAAAGGAGTTCTCGAACTTCCGAGTATTGTTCCTCCTTTTGTAAGTATGCCCGAAAAATCTCTGGAAGTGAGCATACGAAAATCGCTGTAAATAAGCCCCTTGTAGCCATTCAAAAAACCGTAGAACTCAACTTCTTCACCGCTGTTGGCGATACATTTTACAACGCCTCTCATAGCAGCATTCAAAGCCTGACAGTCACCACCGCTTGTCAACATCCCGATTCTCATCATAATGAATAGGCCTCCTCCTATTTTTTATCGCATACTACCGTTAATTATACAAAATAATATCACCTATGCCAAGTTAATACCGATTGACGAAGGCTTGCATAATCAGTATAATGTAAAACGTTCTGGAGTCGTATCAAAGTGGTCGTAATGAGGCGCACTCGAAATGCGTTTGTCCTTTTTGGGCACGAGGGTTCGAATCCCTCCGACTCCGTTTAAAAATAAGCACACAAAATGAGAGGTCTTGCAAAATCTGCAAGACCTCTCATTTTTATAATGGCAAAAGCACATTTCCCATTATGCATTCATGCGGACTACTTAAGGAACGCATCGGGAATGTACAATTTAACAGAATTTGAATAGATAACAAAAAGAATTATCAAGAACATCAATATTACTGCTGAATAGAGATACAGCATAGCATTCTTATTTCTCTTATACTTCTCAAATACAATACCAAATACCATACAGAGCACTACTATTCCAAAAATCAAGTAGATGCCGATTCCAAGCATTGCCTTTATCATGGTGAAGAATATTGCAATGATTATGCAAGGAATCATAAATGCTGACTTGATACCTGCAATTGCAATAGCTTCTTTAAATTCAATATCAATATTCATTGCTCTTCCTGCGGCAAACATAAGAAGCGCAAACACTACAGCAAGCAGTGCCGAAAACAGCATTGCAAGGATGAATGATCCCCCTGCTGAAAATGTATAACCTGAAAGATCCATGAACGGGAATACCTGCTCCTGCATCTCATTGTTTACCTTGCAAATAAGAACTGCCATAAAGATTGATGAGAAAAGTATCTGAGCAACCATAAAAATGACTGCGGAAGTAAAATTCTTTCCGGCGGCAAAAGTTGCACCGTTTGTTACAGGCTTGCTGAACAAGTCAACAAATCTGGCAAATGCTTCCGAAGCATCTTCCTTTATAGCGATAAGGTCTATCTTCTCAGAGGATTTTGCAGAGCTCTTCTTTTTGCCTGCTGCCTTATCCTGATCAGTATCTTTCTTATCTTCCTTAACCTCAGTATTTGAAACAACTTCAAAAACAGGCTTCGTATCAGCGGCCTTATCAGCTACAGCCTCTGTCTTATTTTCAGTAATTTCCTCTGCCTTCTCTTCTTTCACTTCTGCTGTTTCTTCTGTTTCAGCTTTTATAGCGGTCTTTGCCTTTGCTCTTGTCTTTTTTACAGCCTTCTCTTCAAGTTTTTCCTCTGATGCTTCTTCATTAGCCTTTATCTCTTCAGCAAATGTTTCGCTCTTCTTTGCTCTTGTAGATCTTCTCTTAGGTTTAGCCTTACGCTCCTCCTCGCCGAATTCTCCTTTATCCATCATATCGAAAACTTTTCGTATTTCGTTATTGGCTTCACGTTTATTCTGTGCTTGCGCGCATGTACAAAGTTCGCCGTCCGCAAGTTCTTTTCCACAATATTCGCATACACCCATCTGTATTACCTCCTGCTATCCAATCCCCCTCTATTGCATGCCTTGAATAAAGTGTCTGGTAGCCTTGTTTCTAAATTGATAAATATATTTTACTTGTAAATTAACATTCCAAGTATATTTATGTTACCATTCTTGTTACCATTACGTCAACATGTAATTGTAATAATCTACGAAAAATAATACCGATTATAAGCAAAAAGCGCCTATAATCGGTATTTTGATAATATTTTTATTCTGTTAAAAAAGTGTTATCTACTTTATCTCCACATATCACTCATGAAATACATCAACGCTGACCATGTATATACAGAATAGTAATGACCTCTGTCGTCGACTCCATTCTTTAACAACTCTTTTGCCTTAGCCTTATCAACTAGAACAAAACCGTCGAAACACTCCTGTCCTTCAGCCCCTGACTGCGTAAGATCCGACAGATCATGTCCCTTTAAAACAACTCCGACAAGCGCATTACTCTCATCAGTCATTCCGGGTGTGCTGAACAAAAGAGGATTGATAACAAAAACATCGTCCTTTGATTCATCAACAACAATTCCCGTCTCCTCATGAATTTCCCTGATCGCGGTAGTAATTACCGGAGACTTCGTATCCTTATCCTCAGGATCAACAAGCCCCGCTGGAACACCAAGCAAAAACCTTCCCACAGGATATCTGTACTCATATGAAAGAAGTAGCTTTGATTCATCGCCGTCTTCAATGATCACTATGCAACTTACAGCATCGGGAACCATTTCGCTGAATTCCTCATCACTCTTTATAGCCGCAAGTTCATCAAGATTCCTTCTTGTTGCATTAAAATAGTGTCTTCCCTCATCGTACTGAAGATCAAAAACCCTGATAAATTTCTTATCAAGAACAGTCTCAACTTTTTCTTTTGTAATCTTTGGTCCTTCCATATATCTCCTCACATCTGATGTCTTACTACTTTATATTCATCATTGTCCTGATAATACGGGCAGTCCATATTGGTACCGGACATAAGCCTGTAATAATCATCTTCGTCCATATTCACCATGCATGTATAACATTCCCAGTCTTCGTCATATACATAATTCGCACAAGTATCACAGATCATACAAAATCCTCTCTCATCGGATTGAAAATATCCAGAAGCACACCTTTTTCAAGACAAACGCAACCGTGCTCGACGCTGTCCGTCTTAAGCATCGTATCTCCTGCTTTGACAACCTTTTTTACACCATCTATCTCAAATTCAAATTTACCGCTCACAACATAAGTTATCTGCGTGTGCGGGTGGTGATGAAGCGCACCGACAGCTCCCTTTTCAAAAGTATTTTCAACGCACATCAGATCCTTGCTGTACGCAAGCACCCTTCTCACTACGCCGTTTCCCTGATCTTCAGGTTCTACATTATCATAAAAAACCCATCTTTCATCTAACATAATCACATCCTCCGAAAAACTGTCAACGTCATAATATCAAAAATTCATAGCCTCTACAAAAGAATCATCAAAATCTTCCTTATTGGCAAGAACAATCTCTGTCGCACATTCCTTTATCTTATTGACCTCCGAAATAGCTTCCTTTCTTCTATCAAAAAGCATCTCGACCAACAGCTTGACCGCACCTTTTAATGCACTGTTCCCGATACTCACCGCTTTTCCATCGAAACCGTCCGGAAAAAGCCTGATATATCTTATCCTATCATAATCAAGATTTGTTCCAAAGCCTCCCGCAACGTACACCTTATCTGGAACGTCATCCCCGACAAGTTCTCTAAGTCCGGTGTTCACCGCGCCCTTTGCAAGCTGAATGTTCCTTATATCCTGCTGCGAAACGCTGACCTTCCCGTCATCCGCAATAGCAAATCCCGTATCAAAAAACAAATCTCCAAGAAGCCCACTCTTATCCACAATTCCATTGCGCACAAGTTCCGATACCGCTTCCATCACTCCCGTTCCGCACAATCCAATAGGTGCCTTATCCCCAATAGTCTTAACCTTGGCAAAAAAACCGTTTCCCGAATCTCCTTCTATATCAACATGACAGATTGCTCCCGGCACGGATGCAACTCCGCAAGAAATCGTTCCGCCCTCAAATACAGGTCCTGCCGCAGTCGATGTAACCTTAAGATCCTTTCCGTCAAAAAAAGCCATCTCTCCGTTGGTTCCAAGATCCAAAAGAAGCTCTTTCCTGCCTTCTTCATTTATAATATCTGCATAATATATGCCTGCAACAATATCCGCTCCGACAAACGCCGATATACCTGGCATTGTCACAAGCTTCGTGCCAAACATCTCTGTTTCATATACATTATTGTCTTTGGGAATATATGGATATTTCCCTAATTCCTCGACATCAAGCCCTCTGAACAAGTGAAGCATAGTGGTATTTCCCGTTACAACAATCTGAGAAATATCCTCCGTGACACTTTTCTTAAGTTTTTCTATCAGCTCTGAAACATCACCAATCACAAGCTCTTTAAGTTCATCAAGCTTTGACTTATCCGAATCGGAAGCATACGCGATCCTCGATATCACATCCGCTCCGACGCGCCTTTGGTGATTCACGCAACTTGCAGTTTCTATGATCTCTTTTTCCCCGTTACCGCAGACACCTACAAGCGCGGCAGCGATTGTCGTTGTCCCTATGTCGACAGCTATGCCGTACTTATCATATTTTTTTCCGGAAAAAGAGCTCTTTGCAGTCTCCGCGACAATATCCTCTTCCATTAGGTTCGCGGTATCAATGCACACCTTGCAGTCCTCTTCCAGACTGCATCTGCACAAAAGCCTTATGCCCTGCTCGATTTCTTTTTCACTTAAAAAACTCTTATCAAGTGTATTCGGCGCCGGCGCCCCCTCTGTGAATTGCACTTTACACTTTCCGCACCGGCCTGCTCCGCCGCACGGATAAGATGCATCAATACCTGCATCCGCAACAAGTCCTTTGAGCTGTTTTCCTTTAAGAGTCTCGAGAGTAACATTATTATTTTTGTATTCGACAGTGACCTTGATTTTTCTCACTCTTATCTCCACAAAAAACCGTTTTTCCTACTTAATGTATCATACCATTATTTTTTCGATGTTATAGTTTTTTGAGATTAAATGTGCGAAAATAATACTTATAAAAATTAGAAAACGGAGCTTTTTTACCATATTAACTCTGTTACTAAGTTATGAAAGGAGACAATTATGGGTCTTATTCAAGCAGCAATGGCAGCCGGCGGCAGCGTACTCGCAGATCAGTGGAGAGAATACTTCTACTGCCCGGCATTATCTAATGACACATTACTTACAAAAGGTGAGAAAAAAGCCGGTAGAGGCTCAAATAAAAAAGGATCCGACAACGTTATTTCTGACGGATCTATTATCGCGATCAACGAAGGTCAATGCATGATCCTTGTAGATCAGGGACAGATTACCGAGATCTGCGCTGAAGCGGGCGAATTTGTATACGACGTTTCAAGCGAATCTTCTATCTTCTATGGAAACTTAAGCGAATCGATCGTAAACAGTTTCAAAGAATTTGGAAAAAGAGTCGGATTCGGCGGAACTGCTCCAAAGGATCAGCGCGTATACTTCATAAATACAAAAGAAATCCTCGGAAACAAATACGGCACGGTTAACCCCGTTCCTTTCCGCGTAGTTGATACAAATATCGGCCTGGACATGGATGTAAGCATCAAATGTCACGGCGAATACAGCTACAGAGTTGTAGATCCCGTTCTGTTCTACAAGAACATCTGCGGCAATGTAGAAGGTTCATTCAGCAAAGACAAGATTGATTCACAGCTCAAGAGCGAACTCCTCACCGCTCTTCAGCCTGCGTTCGCAAAAATTTCCGAGATGGGCATCAGATACAGTGCTCTTCCGGGACATACAACAGAGATTGCCAATGCTTTGAACGAAGTTCTCTCAGACAAATGGGCTGGCTTCTACGGAATCACTATCACAAGCTTTGGTGTAAGCTCTGTTACCGCAAACGAAGAAGATGAAAAGACAATCAAAGAGCTTCAGCGCGCAGGCGCACTCAGAAATCCCAATATGGCTGCTGCCACTATCGCAAGTGCTCAGGCACAAGCAATGCAGGACGCTGCAAAGAACACAGCTGCTGGTCCCATGATGGCATTCGCAGGAATGAACATGGCTCAGCAGGCAGGCGGAATGAATGCAAACCAGCTCTTTGCAATGGGCGCACAGCAGCAGGCTCAGCCCGCTCAGGCACCCGCAGGATCATGGACATGCTCATGCGGATCTGTAAACACAGGCAACTTCTGCCCCAGTTGCGGAGCTAAGAAACCCACAACTTCATGGACTTGTTCTTGCGGAACAGTAAACGAAGGAAACTTCTGTACAAGTTGCGGTTCACCCAGAACAAATTGATTTATTGAGGATAATATGGCTTTACAAGAATATGAATGCCCCGCCTGTGGCGGGGCTATGGAATTTAATCCCACAACTCAAAAGCTGAAATGTCCCTATTGTGATTCTGAATTTGATGTAAAAGACTATGTGGCAAACCACAACTCAAGCAGTACCGGCACACCCACAGAAGGCACTCCCGACGAAAACGGTGAAAGTGAACCTCTATTTATCTATTCATGCGGATCATGCGGTGGAGAGATCATCACTACAGAATCTCTGGGATCGACTAAATGTCCGTTTTGTAGCAACAACATCGTAGTAAAAGAGAAATTTACCGGCGAATTCAAACCCGACTATATAATTCCCTTTAGCAAGACAAAGGAAGATGCCGTCAGCACCTACAAAAGCTATGTAGCTGCTCGAAAGCTGATCCCTCCTGTTTTTGCGGAGCAGAATCATATTGATGAGATCAGGGGAATCTACGTTCCTTTCTGGCTCTACGATGCTACCGAACATTTTAGCGGCGAATATAAGGCAACCAAGCACAGGTCTTGGTCCGATTCAAGATACTATTACACAGAGACCAAGTACTACAGCGTTTTACGTGAAGGTACCGAGAGCTTCAATCAGGTTCCTGTAGATGCTTCCAAGGAAATGCCCGATGACCTCATGGATTCTTTGGAACCATTTGACCGAAGCAAGATGATCTCATTTAATATGGGCTATCTTGCAGGCTTTCTGGCGAACAAATATAACGTAAGCTCCGAGGACTCGATATCCAGAGCTTTGTCGCGAATGGAACACACTACAACCATCGACTTCCAGCAAACAGTTTCTGGATACGACTCTGTAACTCTGGTAAACGTTGAATGTAAGACAGTTAAATCCTCCCATAAGTATGCTCTTTACCCCGTGTATATACTTAACACGAGTTGGAATGACAAAAACTATCTCTTTGCCATGAACGGGCAGACCGGGAAATTTGTAGGAAAACTGCCTTTTAGTTTAAAGCAGGCTATAAAGTACTATATACCGTTTGCATTGGGATTTAGTGCACTTGCTTATCTAATCTTGTACTTCACCCTATGATCACGGTACGCCAAAAGGTTATTACAATAAAACAATATGAAAAAAATAATTTCGATAAATAAATACATAAAAACATTGTGGCTCATCGCCGCAGTTATTATGTGCTTTTGCACATGCCTCTCAGCTTATGCCGGTGGTACTCCTCTTTGGGACGATTACACAATTCCGGCAACAAGGCAAAAAGAAAGGCTCGTAGATCAAGCCGATCTCTTAAGTTCAACGGAAGAAACCGCTATACTGAGCAAGCTAAACGACCTTAGCGAGAAACAACGCTGCAACGTAGCTATCCTTACTGTTGATTCTCACTCAGGAAGCATCGAAGCTTTTGCAGATGATTACTTTGATTACAACGGTTTTGGTGCCGACTACAACGATACCGGCATCCTGTTTGTTCTATCCATGGAAACAAGAGAATGGGCGATAAGCACATCGGGTGATGGAATCCCCGCATTCACTGACTTTGGCCAGGAAAAAATGACAGATGCGATGCTTCCTTACCTTAAAAACGGTGATTATTACGGCGCATTCGAAGTCTATATCGAGAAATCCGACCGTTATCTCGATCTGTACCATGCCGGAACTCCGTATGATGTCGGAAGCGACTATGATCCAATGAAAACCCTGCTTCTTAGCATTTTGATCGGACTGGCAACAGCCTTCATTCCCATAATCGCTATGGCTGCTAAGTTAAATACGGTTCACATTAACAAAAGTGCCTCAGAATACCGCACACACGACGGGCTCCATATGAACGTTCACACCGACACCTTCCTCACCAGTCATGTTTCAAGGGTAAGAAAATCCGAGAACAACAGCTCAGGCAGTCGTTCCGGGCACTCCGGAGGCGGTAGTTCTTTCCACACCTCGAGCTCCGGACATTCTCACGGTGGAAGCCACGGTCACTTCTAAAACATTTATTTTTTATCATTTCTTTATTAACTATTTTGTGTCAAATAAGCCTTCTTTGAGCTATACTATTTATAGGTCAAAGGAGGCTTGTTTTGAAAACAGTTGCACGGATGCAGGCCGCCATTTTAGGCATAGCAGCTATTGCCATAATGACTGCTGCTATCTTATTTCTTGGGTCTTCCAAACTAAATACTCCGCCAACCCACACTATGGTTCAGCTGGACTCCGGCTGGACTGTTTCGCATGAAGATATCACTTTCAAAGCCGATTCACTGAAAGAAGCATCTATAGGAATGGTAAATTACAAGGAACGTGTCATTTTGGAAAATACACTTCCCGATTCATATATTTATCCCGCATCAATCCATTTTCGTTCAATTCTTTCTTCAGTTGATGTGTATGTTGACAATGACCTCATCTACACATACGGTCATCTGATCGCAGATGATAAAAAAATGGTTCCCAAGATGCAAAACTTTATTTCGCTTCCCGAGGGATACTCAGGAAGAAAGCTAAAGATTGTTATGGTCTCATGCGAAGATGAGGCATTCTCAGGATTCTCAGACATATACTTCGGAACATTCGCTGACATATCAAATTATCTTCTTCAGAAAAACAGATTATCACTCATAATAGGTGCCTTTTTGTGTATTTTTGGCTTTTTGCTGGCAATACTGGCCCCAATCCTAATATTCTCAGACTTCCACGATTACAGTATCATATTCAGTGCCCTGATCTCTCTGGCAATGGGCATTTATATTCTATGCTATAACGACATATTCTGGTTTTTCACAGATCACGCAAGCATATGCAACTTTTTGGAATATTTTTCTCTTTTCAGCGTGCCGGCACTGACCATTGGATTTGTCATGTCCTCCAAACAGACCAGGCAGCTTATTCTCAGCAAAATATTTATGATCATTGATATAGTCTTCATTGTAGCGGTTTCCACTTTACACATTTTAAATGTCATCCACATATGCAGATTTATTCTTGTTCTCCACATACTTACCATAGTAGAGGGACTTTTTATAATCATTTCCGTGGTAATGTCGGTAATATACAGGAACAAACACAGAAATGAACTTGATACAAGGATATATTCAACCAACCTGCTCATTATCGGACTTTTTATCCTGCTTGGTTGTTCGCTGATCGACATAATCAAATTTAATATACTTAAATACTTTAAGATGGGAGAGATCAACGCCACTATCAACTTCATGACAATAGGATCTTTCTTCTTCATGCTCTGTCTTCTGGTCAACTACTTCTATCACTGTATTGAATATATTAGCCAAGCCACAGTCCAGAACCAGCTTGAAGGTCTCGCATATACCGATTCCCTGACGAGGCTGTCAAACAGGGCAAAATGTGAACTCTCTTTGGCTAATACAAGAGGACGCTACACAATAATAAGTATCGACCTTGATTACCTCAAATATACAAACGACAATTACGGTCATTCCGCCGGTGACACCTTGCTCAGCGGCTTTGCAACCATGCTGAAAAGTAGTTTTATCGACGCTTCTCTCGTCGGTAGAATGGGCGGCGACGAATTCATTGTTGTTCTTCCGTATATCGATGCACCAAGAAGAGACACCGATCTATCGATCCTGTCCGATCTGATGGATTACAGGAACAGCAAAAACAGCAAGATACACTATTCTGCTTCCTGGGGATATGCAGAAAGCACCGATTCCTCACTTGATAATCCATCCGCCCAGACTGTGTATCTTCTTGCCGATAAGAGAATGTATTTCATGAAAAAGAAACATCACAACGAATCGCTTGGAAGATTATACAACGATCTGATGAACACCAAACCTGATAACAAGGAGGTGAGCACCGCTAATGAATAAACGTATTTTCCCAATTATTGCGCTCAGCGCCTCAACCGCCGCTGTAATACTCCTTGTATGCTTTTGGTTTCTTGATATGACTCATGACTATCCTTCTGTTCAATTCAACTCAAACTGGACAGTAAGAGTAGGAAATGTTGAATATCCTCACGTAAAACTCACAGAGATTCATTCTCTTTTTTCAACCACTCCTAAGCGCGGCGACACCCTCATCATGACGCTTGAAATGCCATTCATAGGTGATATTCCGCTTCCTGCAATTGTTTTCAGGAGCAATTATTCTGCGATCAAATGCTACCTTGACGGTAAACTAATATACGAATACGGAATAGAAAAATACGACAATAATAAATTCGTCGGAAAGAAATACCACTTCATAACCCTTCCGCGAAACTATAGGCGAAGTTACTTAACATTCAAGATCACTGCATGTGAAAAGGATTCGTTTTCATTTTTTGATCCGGTATATTTTGGAAATTATCCCGACCTTTTGACATTCATCATAAGCAATAACCAATTTGTTATTCTTATTGGAATGTTCCTGTTTATTTTTGGTCTGTTTATGCTGACGCTGAGTCTCTTGTTTATAACATACGTACCGGAATTAAAAATTCAGCTCTTCGGTTCACTCCTATGTATAACCATAGGTCTATATCTCGTGTGTTATTCAAATATGCTGTCTCTGTTTGTAAACACCGACATAGAAACCGAGATAGAGTATTTTACACTATGCCTTTTTGTTCCGCTGTGCTACATAATTCTCTATTTTATGAAAGAGCTGAAGCTAAAAAAGACAATGCTTGTCTTATTTGTAGCAAGCATAATTATACCTATTTTCCAGCAGATTTTATATTATACACTTTCCATTCATCTGAAGCGCACTCTTGTATTGTTTGACATAAATGCACTTATAATCTACGGTCTGATAACTTATTGCTTTATCAGGACCATTAGAAAAAAGAAAGCTCTTTTTGTAAAAAACCTTCAGATGATCGGCATGTTTGGACTTGCAACTTCAGGTTTTATCCACCTTGTAGGATATACTCTGACAACTTATCGTATCTTGCCCGCACAAACAGCAACATTCCCCGTAATAGGACTTGGCGCGATCTTCTATGCAATGACACAGCTTGCATATTACCTGCTGTACATAACCAGAACATTCGCTCAGAGAAAAGAACGTGAATCACTTGTCCACCTGGCATATGCCGACGGACTTACCGATCTTCCCAACAGAGCAAGCGCAGACAGATCCATGAACGAGCTGGATAAATCCTCAAATGACTACTGCATCATAAGCATAGATCTGAATGGACTTAAACCTGTAAACGACAAATTGGGACACCCTGAAGGTGACAAATACATTTTGGATTTCTCGAAAGTCCTGACCAGCACTTTTGGTCAACATGGAATGTGCGCCAGAATCGGCGGAGACGAATTTCTTGTAATTATAAAAGACGCTATTTCACTCGATATCGATGACCTGATAAGCAGAATGAACAGCGCCCTTGATGTTATGAATGCACTCTACCCGACATACGTCAGAAGTGTTGCTGCCGGTTATGCATACAGCCACGAATGTCCCGGAAAAAACTCTCACGAAGTATATCTGCTGGCTGACCGGCGTATGTATGAAAACAAGAAAATAATGCATGAAAAACTCGGAATAGATGCCAGACTATGATTCACATAGTTTGGCATTTCTGAGTGTACAATACTGATACTCTCCTTCTTTATACAATTCAAAGACTCCTTCGACTGTTACAGGATCCTCTTCTTTGGGATAGTTGTCAGGATATTTGTAATCGGCAGTAAGCTCAAACTCAACTCCCTGAGAACAACATGCCGTAGCATCTTTTATAATACAAGCATGGTAACGCTTACCTGTTGCCTCATCGACATATTCGGAATAATTTCCATTCATCTTGATTGTCTTTCCAACAAATTTTTCAGGATAATACATCATGTTATAAACAGTTGTGTATATCATAGTCGCAGAGAGCTTTGTCAGATCGACATAATCTCCGTCTACATCAATCTCTTCTGCAGAAGGAACACTTGAAGAACTGTCAGAAGCTCCCAATATATCATCGTAAGAAGCATCTTCATCCTCTTCTTCATATTCTCCATACTCTGCAATTAAAGAAGACATATCACTAGCTGCCATCTGCTCTGCAATCACATCATCAACAGTTTTGGGACCGCCTCCGGACCTGGATTTTACCCCGTTTGAATCATCTGCACATCCCGAAGTAATAAGCACAATCGCTGTCAACATTGCTATATATCTCATTTTTTTCATTATGCTTTACCTCCTGTTCCTTTTCCGATAAAAAATGCCACCACAAACACAAAAACATCAACCGCAACAATAGTAGATCCAACAGGTGTCCCGGCAAGTATAGATATGAGCATTCCGGCTAAGGCACATATAACGGACGAGACAGCTGAAAATATCGTCACACTTCTAAAGTTCTTTAATATACTCATTGCTGAAAGCGCAGGGAATATCACAAGTGCCGATATGAGCAACGATCCTACAAGATTCATGGAAAGAACAATTATAACCGCGATCATTATCGCAATGATGAAATTATAAGTATCTGCTTTTACACCTGTAGCCTTCGCAAAATCCTCATCAAAAGTAACCGCAAATATCTTGTTGTACATGAAAATAAATAAAGCCACAACAATGACAGACAAAATCACACATATCACAACTTCTGTCATTGTAAGCGTAAGTATCGACATCGAACCAAACAATGTACTGCATACATCTCCCGAAAGATTGGCAGAAGTTGAAAACTTGTTCATGATAAGGTAGCCAAATGCAAGCGCTCCCACAGAGATCATTGCTATTGCGGCGTCGCCCTTTATCTTAGCGTTATTACCACTCCTTAAAAGGAAAACGGCACAAATAATCGTCACCGGCAAAACAAGAACTGTCTGGTTTGTAAACTTAAGTACACTTGCGACAGCCATCGCACCAAAAGCCACGTGTGAAAGTCCATCACCTATAAACGAATACCTCTTAAGAACAAGTGTCACTCCCAAAAGAGACGATGACAACGCAATAAGCGTTCCTACTATAAATGCATAAACAACAAACGGATATTGGAAGTACTCAATAAGCTTTTCTATCATACGAGCTCGCCTCCTTCCATATTCAAAAAGAATTTTCCTACTTTACTCGCCACATACTCCTCTTTCGTACCAAAAAACAGAGCTTTTCCGATATGAAGTATGTGACTGGCATACTTAACGGCAGCCGATATATCGTGAGATACCATGATTATAGTTACACCACTGTCATTGAGATCCTTTATAAGCTCATACATCTCATGCGTAACTTTAGGATCAAGTCCCGAAACCGGCTCATCCAGGAGAAGAACTTTAGTAGTGGCACAGAGAGCTCTTGCCAGAAGAACTCTCTGCTGCTGCCCACCTGACAGCTCTCTGTAGCATTTATTCTTTAGATCGTATATATCCATCCTCTCCATGTTCTTACTCGCAAGTGCTCTTTCTTTTTCTGTGTAAAAAGGTCTGAGCCCCATGTGAGACTGACATCCCGAAAGCACGATCTCATATACGGATGCCGGAAAATCTCTTTGAACAATTGTCTGCTGAGGCAGATAGCCTATCTCATTCTTCATAAGCCCGTCGCCGAACAGAATCTGCCCGTCAATAGCTGTCTGTAACCCAAGCATTGTTTTCATAAGCGTTGACTTACCGGATCCATTCTCCCCAACAATACAGAGATAGTCTCCCTTTTCCACTTTGAAATTCAAGTTCTCGGTAACCACAGTCTTATCGTATCCAAGCGTAAGATTCTGTGCGGAAATAAATGACATAATAGAGCCTCCAGTCTTATTTAAGCGCTTCCTTAAGTACTTCAAGATTTCCTTCCATTACAGAAAGGTAAGTAACACCACCTTCAACATCTTTAGATGTTGTAGACTGCATAGAATCCATAGTGAGGATATTCTGATCCTTCTTTGATGTACTCTTTTTTACAGTCTCTGCAATCTTATGGTCGTTATTTTCAATTGTCATGATAGAGCTAAGTCCAAGCTCATCAACCTTCTTTGAAAGGAATGTAATTGTTTCAAAACTTGCTTCCGTTTCAGCTGAGCAGCCTACAAATGCTGCGAAATATTCAATACCGTAGTCATCAACAAGGTAACGGAACGGGAAACGGTCTGCGAAAAGAAGTGTCTTTTTGCTTCCTGCCTTAACTGCCTTATCATATTCTCCGTCAAGGGCTTCAAGCTTTGAAATGTAATCTGCCTCGTTTTTCTCATAAACATCTTTGTTGGCTTCGTCAACAGAAACCATGCCGTCTTTTATAGCACCGCAAAGCTTCTCTGCGTTCTTAAGTGAAAGCCAAACATGCTCATCATACTCTACTTCGCCTTCTTCATGCTCATGCTCGTGCTCTTCACCCTCTTCGTGTTCTTCGCCTTCCTCATGTTCATGCTCTTCGCCCTCTTCGTGCTCATGTTCCATGCCTTCAACGACCTCTTCTTCCTTAATATCCTCACCGAGAACGTCAAGAAGATTAATAACTACCATGTTCTTGTTGGTTGCTTCTTTGAGAGCATCATCTACCCACTCATCTGACTCGCCGCCTACATATACGAACATGTCACAAGTTGCGATCTTTGAAATATCCTCTGCTGTAGGCTGATAGCTGTGAAGATCCACTCCGTTATCAAGAAGCATTGTAATCTCTGCATTTGCAGGATTCTCGCCAACAATATTTTTTACCCAGTCATATTCAGGGAAAATAGTTGTTACGATACTGATATTACCGTCACCTGATGTATCTGATACTGCCTCTGCTGCATTTGCTGCTGAAGTTCCTGATGCAGATGCATTCTGAGGAGCCTGATTTCCGCATGCACAAATAATGCTGCTTGCCATTACGGCAGCAACCATAACTGAAATATATTTTTTCATAATTATTCCTCTTTCGTATTCTTTTTTATTTATGACTTTATAATTGGGAAAAAGAGGACACCTCAATTATCAAGACGCACCTTGAAGCTTACAAGTGTAGGATGAGAAAAATTCTCATTTTCTCTAAGCATAATAACCGCAACGATCATTACTGCGACTACACTTATAGCAAGATGTATAAGACCTGTAGAAATCTGATTTAAGAACTGCTCGCATACAGAAATGTTATGACAGATCGGACACTCCACGCCATGACACTCATGATGCTGTTCTCTTATTACATAATACTTGGAAAAGAGCATGGTTAAAATGAGTACTACCGCTACAAAAACCGCTACCACTCTGCGCGCGTTATTCTCTTTTACATCTGCGCACTTAATTTTCATGCTTACATCTCCTCGTAAAACTTCCACAATTTTAGTTCATCGTCTGCGAAAATGTCAAGTTATGCAATTTTCTATTGCTCCGGCCAAACTGCTGCATGTATACTTGATATCGTTAGAATCAAACAAAATAATGAGGTTACATATATGGCAAACAAAATATATAAAGCTGCAATTGATATTATTCTAATATTCTCCTCCATAATACTCCTATTTCTAACAATCAATTCTATTGTGCATTATGTTTACCTTGATGTGGAGGATGGAAATCTTGGACTACATTTTCATGATCTGCTCTCTATTATAATGTTAGCCGCTTTACTTATAATTATCTTTTTATTCTCCAAATATATCCTGATAAAAATATCTGATAAAACCTTGTTCGCTGCACTTGCTACAGTCATGACTTTGGCAGGTATATATTTGATCGTAAATTGTGTTCCTGCCGTTCGTGCAGATGCAATGATGGTCTACAACTATATAGAAAGATTCAATGCAGGAAATTATGTAGGTATAGAAGACGGATACTATTTCAGTTGGAATCCCGCACTATTGGGTTTACTGACATACGAACGAATTATTGGTGCATTCACCATGAATCTGCGTGTTTTTTACGCATTTGAATTAGTATGGTATCTCCTTATACATTTTTTAATATGGATGATAGCCCGTAAAATCACCAAAGATACTATGGTTGTAAAGTTGGTGGTTCTTATATCATTCATGTTCTTTCCAGTGCTGTTTTATATTCTTCAGGTTTATGGAATGCTTCTTGGATTTGCACTAGCCCTGTCATCTTTGTATATGCTTATACTGGCCATGCAATCATCCGGAAAAAAACAATATATATATTTTGTTCTTTCAGCATTATTTATTGGACTGGCGTGCCTTATCAAACAACAGTATCAGATCATGATGATAGCAATGATCATTATATGTTTCCTTGAATTTATACGGTCCAAAAAACCTGTATTATTAATGGCAGCTATAATCATGCCTATTGTTACTATATGTTTTTCATCTATTCTGTTTGAAGCATATAGAAAGGCATCCGGATACGATATGGGAACAGGTGAACCTATCAGCCTGTATATTGCCATGGGACTTCAGGATAGTGAAAATCCCCTAAATAATGGCACATACAACGGCTATAACTATGATACATACTCAGATTTAAACTTTGATGAGAAACTTTCCTCACAAATAGCTAAGCAAGACATAAAGAAACGCTTAAACTATTTTGCTAAGAATCCGGCTAAAATGTGCTCTTTCTTTTACAACAAATTTACCGGAACCTGGAACGAGCCTACATTTGCATCAATAGCCAATGGCTGTTCAGTTATGTGGGGAGAAACTCCCAATGACTTGTTACTTGGTAGCTTATACGATGGAGATCACCTCTACCACATATATGTAAAATACATGTCAGCATTATTGTTTTTCTTATATTTGACGGCTCTTGCCACTATCATTATCAGAACATCCCGGAAATATGAGTGGAACGTGTTAGACATTTTCCCATATTTATATCTAACCGGAGGATTCCTTTATCACTTAATGTCAGAATCCTCAGCCAGATACGTTTACATATACGTATTTATGCTCATACCTGCATTAGCCGGCGAGTTACCGGGCATATTAAATAAAATAAATAAGCCAAAAGAAAGCTAACAATAACAGAAAAGATTTATCCATGATCGCAAATGGATAAATCTTTTATTTTTAATATTTATCACCTTGGCCTCATCTTTATGTTTCCACCCGCAGTTTCTTTTCCGACCGCTTTCTTAGATATATTCTTAGGAAGTGTATATCTTCCATATTTACCTGATAACTTTTCTCTATCGATACTTTTTCCGATAAACACAGATTGGAAGGGCTCTTCACCACCGGTGATCACATATGTTTCATCGGCGATATCAAATCGCATTGCCTCGGTACCAACTTTAACTACACCTTTTGCACGGGCTATATTTCCATATTGTCCGGAAAGAAGGCTCTCGCAAAATCCGGCAACCGCGCCCACTCTGTCAAATTCTATAAGATCAAGCGTCATCTGCTCAAAGTCAGGCTGCCCGTCATCTCCATTGTCAGCGCCGACAACTTTCGCCGGTGCCTCATCTGACATAACCTCTGTCCACCACTCATCACTTTTTCCGTCCTGATAAGACTCGGTTATTTTCACATCGGGATTTATCTCTTTGATCTTACTCTTGACTTCTTCAAGTTCATCAACGCTCATTCCCTCTGTCTTTGAAAAGATAACGTGACCGGCATTAAGAATGTGATCTTTCACAAGGTCATTATATTCCTGAAGATTTGTAAAAAAGGTCTTCGCCGATACTATTACTATCGGACTTACGGGAATTATCTTTTCATATTTCACCTTCTCAAGTCCCGCAAGAATGTTGCTAAGTTTAGCGACACCCGAAGGCTCTACTATCAGATATTCAGGTGCTATACCCGTAGATACGGTCAAGATTGAATATAAAAAGGAATCTTTTTTGCTGCAGCAAACGCATCCTTCCATAAACTCCAGAACCTGCATATCTTTGTTGTCTGTAGAACCGGATATTTCACGGCTGTCCAGACTTATATCGCCAAACTCATTTTCCAAAACCGCTGTGTAGCGCTTGGTATGTTTCAGTAACTCTTTTATAAAGGTTGTTTTCCCGGCTCCCAAAAAGCCTGACACTAACAGTACTTTCATATTTTTATCGCCAAAACTTCAGCGTTATCTCCCTCTTTAATGTTGAAAAGCAGCCGCAAATTCATATAAATCTGCGGCTGCCTCAATATATACAATTATTACTCTTTAACAAGCTTTACAACCGGTTTAATAAGATCTGCCGGCTTATCTTTCATAAGCTGCAATGCTTCAGGAAGATGCTCCCATCCCTCGAATATGTGTGTTGCCAACGGACTTACATCAAGTCTTCCGGATGATACCAATGCTCCGAGTTTCTCCATACGAAGTCTTCCACCGGGCATCAAGCCGCCACGGATCTGTTTGTGTCCCATACCAACACCCCAGTCTGTTCTGGGAATACTGATATAATCACCACTTCCAAGATAGTTAACGTTACCGATAAGTCCGCCCGGCTTAACTGATTTAACTGCTGATTCAAAAGTATCAACATTACCGCCGGCGATAACTACTCTGTCTACACCTTTTCCTGATGTCATCTCCATAACCTGATCTTCGATGGATCCGTTTTTATAATTTATAAAGTCGGTTGCGCCATATTTCTTTGCTGCCTCGACACATTTAGGGCGAGTACCTACAGCAATGATTCTTGAAGCGCCTCTGAGAGATGCTCCTGCTACGCTCATAAGTCCTACAGGGCCGATACCGATTACAAGAACCGTATCACCAAACTGAACGTCAGCAAGCTCAACACCATGGAATCCTGTAGGAACCATGTCTGAAAGCATACATGCATCTACAATATTGATGTTCTCCGGCATATGTGCAAGGTTTCCGTCTGCATCATTTACATGGAAATATTCTGAATCCAAACCATCTTTGAAGTTTGAGAATTTCCATCCTGCAAGCATTCCGCCTGAGTGCATTGAATATCCTGCCTGAGCTTCAAGTGAACTCCAGTCGGGTGTGATAGCTGGTACCAATACTCTGTCGCCCGGCTTAAAGTCTTTAACAAGTTCGCCAACTTCAACAACTTCCGCACAACCTTCATGTCCAAGGATCATGTTATGACGATCTCCAACAGCGCCTTCCCATACCGTATGAACGTCTGATGTGCATATTGCAATTGCAAGTGGTTTACAAATTGCATCGAGTGGTCCACACTTCGGAACATCTTTAGTGATCCAGCCGACCTCTCCAATTTTAAGCATTGCAAACCCCTTCATTGTTTTTTGCTCCATAAACTGCTCGCCTCCTATTTCTATTATGTTGTCTAGTAAAGTCGAAATATATAAAATCCAACTCCTCTAGCATATAGACAATATGATATATGAAAAGTGCACATCTAGTCAAACACTTTAATCAAATTCTTGAGCATTTTTCACATATTTTTACAAGAGAGCGTTAAAAAAGGAGGTCTTTTTCAACAAGACCTCCTAAATATTTATCACAAATTTATGCAATTACCATTATTTATTCAATACATTATTAAGCGCATCAACGACACTCTTATATTTCTTATTCGCCTTATCGCTGCCGGAGCCTGCATTATGACCGCCTGCGAGATGCTTTATCATATCTGTCTTAATCTCAACATAGCTGCTGCCTGAATCCGACGTCTGGTCTGAATCTGAAATCTCACTTGGTAAATATATGAACTCTGTCTGATTTACTATATCTTCAAGTGTCTTCCAGCTATCCTTAGATATCTCCAAACTCTCGCTTGTATATCCTTCTTCAGGGAGTTTTCCTTCAAACAGATCGCGGATTTCCAGATCTCCGCCCGCCTTTATAATATAATGAACCACAGAACAATCCGAGGATACGACATACATATCGATGCTCTGGTCATCAACCGGGCAGACCACGTAACTAATCTTACTGAGATAAAGATCTTCCGATCCACCATTCTGGCAGCCTGCAAATAAAAACATGCATGCTAACGATATGAGAAGCATTGTAATGATATACTTCTTTTTTACTGTCCTATACATACTTTCACCCTTTCCATTAACCAATAAGCCGGTTCCCCTACCGTTTTTCGCTTATTTTACTATTCTGAACACCCCATATACTTCGGCGTTTATGTGATAATTCTGTATAGTTTTATTTTTCTAAGTATATATTTTGCCAATAAATATAACGGCACACTGATAAAGAAAAACGCAACAATAAACGACAATACAAATACAAGATCCTGTGGCATAGGTATCTTTTTTATTACAAATATCAGAAGCATGTGACCCACATATATATCTAAGGTATAGCTTCCCATCCGATACAGTATATCAAAAAATCTGAATCTGGCAACAAACAAACTTATCAGATAAATAGTCGCCATTCCCATAAGTCCGCACGCCCAGACAGAAAGCTCGATCACAATTGTATTCGCTGAAAAAGGCATATCATCAAAACCATAAATTAGTTTTTCCGAATACGCTCCCGAAGACATCAGCGTAACCGCTATCCATCCGACCAGGCAAAAGACAAATGCTATGCCAAGTACTATCGGCTTACAGGTTTTGATCTTCGAAAGCATATCATACTCACTGCAAATATAACCCAGAAGCAAGAACCCGTATAGCCATTTTATTTTCCACATGCTGAACAATTCCGTGTTGCAAAAAATAATCAGCAGTGCCCAAATTACAATATTTAAAACCGCTCGCGGCACCCTTTTATCCACAACTTTGTGGATAACTAAAAAGAGCATCTGTGCACAAAATAGCTGAATAAAGAACCAAACGCTTCTTGCATATATAAAGATCTGTATAGCATCGTCCGTAATAGTTCCAATATCCACGCCCTTTTCAACCACAACAAGCGCAGAACCGGCAAGAAAAGCGACACCCGACCACGCAATATACGGGATGAGGAAACGCCTGCACTTCTTTTTCATAAGCTCAGTTTCTGAGGATTTCTTCATTTCCTTATAAAGGAAAAAGCCGCTTACAAAATAAAATATCGGCATGTGAACAAAACTTATAAAGCCTGTGTATACTCCAACTGTATTTGCCGCAACATGGCCATAGACAACCATAATAACAGCTATGGCCTTATATATGTCCATTTCTTTTAATCTGTTTTTTTCAATCTGTTCTTTCATATCCAATTAACTTCTTGTTCAATTATTTCCAGATTATTCTATCACCCCCGCTCATCCTATTCATATAAAAAAAACATGAACATTCTATCAAATATTATGCAAATCTCGTTATTTCATAATGCGAATATCCGTAAGAGCGACTTCATCTCCTGTAAGCGCAACGTAAACCTCCTTATGCTCATCACGGAAAATAGTCGTATTGTCTATAGCGATTCCAAGGTTTTCTGTTTTTGTCGTGATCCTGTTTCCGTGTCTTTCAAATAATACAAAACAGTCTATACCTTCTTTTGTCGCATCCTTCCATTTTTCCCAGCCGCTGAAATTTTCATTTTTCTTCATATAAACCTTGTTCTCAGCAATACTATCATCACCCGACACTTCGCCGTTTATCTTTATCATTGCGTATTCATGATATCCTTCACCGTTAACTTGCCCGTCATCTGAATAGAAGATCACAATATACGGGCAATGCCATACAAGGTTGGCTGAAGGAAGACTCATGGAATGGAAATACAGTCTTACCTCATCCTCAAGCGCTATTCCCTCCGTATAAGCAGACCTCGTTCTATCGATCTGGATATTGGGAAGATCTGACTCGATACGATCGGTATAACTGATAACATCAGAAATACGCTCTATGTCGCCTTCTCCAATCTTAACTTCTGTCTCGGCAACAGTAATATTTTTTATATGACAATTCTCACCTGTAAGCGCAATATATGCTTCTTTTGTATTGTCCGGAAGAGATATTGTTGCTTTGACCTTTTGATTATCATGCTTCATCTCAAGCGTGATATGATCGTCATACTTTGCCGCACATATCTCGTACTCTCCCTTTTTCTTACGCTTTAATGCACCCTTCTTTTTCTTATTTGTTTTCTTATTTACAATCTCATGGACTTCAACCTTCATATTTCTTGAAGCTGTGGAAACGTAGTGTCCGTCAGGCCATATTTCTCCGTACTCAAGGTATCTGTAAGCCGAGATCGATTTCTGGCTTCTGTGAAATCTTCTGTCATACGAATCAAACAAAAGAATTGTCGGCGATGAATATTCTCCCTCTTTTATCGGAAGTTCATCGCAATCAAAATATATCTTGGTAAAGGTGTCTGTTATATGAACGCCAAGCGAAACATGCTCTTTATACTCTCTACAGGTAATCTCAGATTCCAGAACTCTTTTATCTTTTTTGCTCGTATTCTCTTTGTCCATTATCTGGAGCATGATCTTCGAATATTCAGGATCGAACTGCGTTCCCGCCATTTCTACAAATTCCTGTCTTATCATGATGTACGGGAGCGATTCGCGATATCTCTTATTTGATTTCATCGAGATATAAGCATCCGCAACCGAAATGATCCTCGCTACATCGGGAATCTCCTCACCCTTTAGTCCTTCCGGATAACCGCTTCCGTCATATTTCTCATTGCTGTAAAGAACTCCCGCTCTCAAATACGGATATTCTGTAATGTCAGCCAATATCTCGCTGCTTATTATCGGTTTTTTCTTTAGTATTTTCTGCTCTTCTTCTGTAAGATCTTCCTGCTTTTCAATAATATAATCAGGAATACCAACCATTCCTATATCATGAAGAAGTGCAGCATAATACACTTCTTCACACTTATCTTCTTCCATGCCGGAGCGCAAAGCGATCTCTTTTGCAAGATCGGCAACTCTCTGCGAATGTCCCTGTGCATATTCATCTTTATTCTCTATTGCTCTTACGAGAGCTGACGTAGTCTGATCAAACAAGCGCTTCATGCGCTGTTCTCCTTCCTTCAGCTCACCCACTTCAATCTTATGCGCCCTTAAAACCGCTCTGTTTACATCGATATAAGTAAACACATACAGGAACAATGCAACCATGACCATAAAAATATCTACGATTGATATCCCATATGCATAAATCTGAATAATTCCGGCCAAAATAGGTGCAAAAATGCATACAACAATGGCAACGCTTGCCAGTCTGCTGATAGCTTTCCGGTATTGTCTTATAACCGAAAACTGGATAAGCGGGCAAACCACAGGCATGACATAGCACAGAAGGAAAAGAGGCCCTCTTTGGTATACATTATTTTCATCAAAGTAATAAAACATCCCCGAAAACTGCGAGATTATTACAAGTACTATCTCTACAACCGCCGCTATGTTGACAAATTTAAGGCGCTTGAGTACCTTCTTTTCATTTGCCTCAACTCTGAGCAAGTCAATAATGTACAGATTCAGTCCCCAGACGATTGCCGGAGTCATTGCAAAAACAAAGAAATTGCTGACTCTGACCATAATATATCCGGTACGACTTAAGTCACCCGAATAAAGGTACGCCATACGATCGAAGAAAATTAGGATTCCCGCAACAACTTCCACCATGAAAATTATCCATTTTCTTCTTTTCTCCAGGAACCTCGTGAAGAACAGCAGAAATGCAAATGCCATACACGCCGCGAAAAGTCCCAGCATAATATCCAGTTGGTAAGTCTTTATAATCTCAAACATTTCCACGTGCTCCTTGCGTTATACACCATGCAGAACGAAAAACTCTTTCAGCTTTTCCAAAAGCTCCTCTTTCTTTATGTTCTTCAAAAAATACCCCTCCGGCCTGAGCTCTACAACAGCCATGACACTTTCTTTGTCACTTTTACCCGTAAGAAAAATAACCGGTATGGATGATGTCTCGGGATCGCTTCTGAGCATTTCAAGAACCTGCGGTCCGCTTGTGACCGGCATCTCATGGTCAAGTAAGATCAGGTCCACTTTGCTCTTACCAAGATACTTGATTGCCTGAAGTCCCGAATTAGCCATAAAAACTCTGTATGAATCTTTAAGCCACTGCCTGACAAGCGAAAGATACTGCGGATCGTCATCAACGATCAATATGCTCTTTCTGTATTCTCCTGATTCGGACTTATCAAAAAATTCCTTGATTGCCTTAATAAACTCATCGTTATTGATAGGTCTAGAAAAAGTCATATATAACAGGTCTTCACTGATATGCTTACACAGATTGTTTAGATCTATCTGCTCGCCTATCAGTATCAGCTTACTGCCCTTTTCTTCCATTGTATCGATCAGGAAGTGAAGCGCATCTTCTCTTGGATTTACCTCTTCATCCATATAGAGAATGTATAGAGATATGTCCTCGCTCGGAAGATTAAGGGCATCTACCGTAAACGGAACAAAAGCGCACTCAATCCCAACTGCCTGCACCTTCTCGATTATCGCCCTCAGAATGAATGTCTCTTTTTCACCGGTGAATATGATTTTTTTCCCTGATACGATTTTTCCCATTTTGCTCCTTTACTTTGAATCGGAGATCAATGCTTCCATTCCGTCCCAATCAAACAGTTTTAACATCTTACCAAGCTCTTTAAAGAACTCTGCATCCTTATCAGGAAGCGAATACTTAGAAATACTTTCAACTATCATTTCAACAGAATCATAATCCATCTGCGGTATCAGATCAGCCAGAGCATCATATGCGTCTTTCAGTTCATCCTCAGGTATCATCTCCTTAGAAGCATCGGATACATTTGTCTTTTTCAATCTTTCAAGTTTTTCCTTATAGGAAGCATACTCGTTCATAAGCTTATCTTTATTTTTTTCTATATAGACCAAATCGTTTCTGTTTCCGGCATCTTCCATTTCTGCGGCAAATTCAGCAAGTCCAAGTGCACCTATAATCCTTGCCGAGCTCTTGAGCGCATGAACTTTGATCGTAAACAGCCTTATATTTCCCTCATTATATGCATCATTTAATACCCTTGAATTCTCATCGATCGTATCAAGGAAAAGATCCAATCCGAAAAGATAACTTGAAATTCCTCCCGAATTCTTTATTCCATCGGGAACCGAAATATCATCTACGTCATATATCCAGAGCATATCTTCGGGAAGTTCCGTAAGCTCTTCAGTCATATCTACATTTTCAGCCTTCTCCATCTTATTCTCGGAAATATGCTTCATAAGGGTATTTTCCAAAGTCTCGATGTCCACAGGTTTTGAAAGATATCCGTTAAATCCTTTTGACTTATAATATTCCTCACCGGAAACAGAATTCGCCGTAAGCGCATATACCGGCAGATCAGGCTTTATCTCCCTAATCTGCGCAAGTGTCTCTATTCCGTCAAGGCCGGGCATCATATGATCCAAAAGAACTACGTCGTAGTCGTTGTCTTTTATCTTATCTATAGCGTCCGCGCCACTCTCAGACGTAGTTACAAATACCTTTGTCGCTTTAAGAAGTCCCTTTATTACGCTCAGATTCATCGGGTTATCATCGACAACGAGTATATCTGCATCGGGAGCGATAAACTTAGGAACATACGGTCCGCTTGCCTTGCCTTCATCATGCTCTATAAATACACCTAGCGGTGTTTCATCCACAATCTTCTGACTAAGGACAAATATAAACTCGGATCCTTCTCCGTAAACACTCTCGCACCATAGCTTTCCTCCCATAAGTTCTGCGAACTTTCTAGAGATATCAAGCCCCAGTCCTGTTCCCTGAATACCGCTGTTCTGCTCTTCATCAAGTCTTTCATATGCGGTAAAGAGCTTTTCCATATCTTCCTGCTTTATGCCCATTCCCGTATCTTTTACGGAAATTCTGAGAACAGCCTCTTTATCCCTGCGCTCATCCATTGAAACGCAGAGTGAAAATCCACCTACCGCTGTATACTTAACAGCATTTGTAAGAAGATTAAGTACGACCTGTTTTAATTTTTCAGCATCACCGAACAACCTCTTCGGAAGAATCTCGTCAACGACCACATCGAAGCTGAGCGCCTTTTCTGTGCTCCTGATCCTGATCATCGAAACAATCGAGCGCAAAAGCTCCTGCGTATCGTATTCGCGCTCCACAAGATGCATCTTTCCCGATTCAATCTTGGAAATATCGAGGAGGTCATTTATGAGACCAAGCAGTGATTCCGAAGCATTGCGGATATCAAACGCATAGTTCATTACCGACATAAAGTATCCCTTGGGCACACTTGTCGGATCTTCTCTCATGATCATCTCATTCATTCCCATGATAGTGTTGATAGGTGTTCTGATCTCATGGGAAATATTTGCGAGGAACCTGGATTTTGCGGTGTTTGCGTTCTCCGCCTCTTCCTTTGATTTCTTTATCTGTTCATACTGATTCTTTATAACAGTAAGTCGCATTACCTGCCATACCACAAAACCGGCTATTGATGCCACGAGAATAATTAGCATAAGTCGTACAACAATCAGTTCCATGAGTCTTGGAGCTTTCCTTACGCTAAACACCTCATCCTGAAGTACCTCATGTCCTCCTCCGTTCATGATCTGAATATGTAACTTATAATTTCCGTACGGAAGTCCGGTATATTCAAGAGCAGACAGCTTATTTCTTTGCGTTAGTATTCCTTCATCCGGTCCATCTTCCAAATACAGGCGCACATTGGGATTCATCATGGAATAATCCATCACAGATGCCGTTATCTGTATACGACCGTTCGATGCCGGTATCTGATAAACTCCGTTTTCATCCTGTTCTACTTTTTCATTGTCACAATAGATAGACTTTACATCCATCAAAACCTCAGTGGTCTCATCGTAATATTTATTGATGTTTACTTTGATAGCACCGTTTCTGCCCGCCATATAAAGATTGCCTCTTGAATCAATACAGCCGTATGAATTACTTGTTATGGCATAAGGAAGACCGTTTGCTATCGTGTATATCCTAAAATCAGATATGGCATCTTTTTGCATCTCATCGGCATTAACCACATAAACGCCGTAAGATGACAATATCCACGCATTGTCACTGTCATCAAAATATATGTCATAGTTATTGTTATAAGGGAAAGATGTAATCTGCGTTACCAATCCATTTTTCATATATTCAATAGAATTTGATGTGACAATCCAATAAATATCCCTTTTGTCATCTTTTACTATCCTCATGACAACGTCACTTGTAAGACCGTTATCCCTACCGATCTTCCTGATACGGTCTTCTTCTATCGCATATATTCCATCACCGTCAGTTCCTGCAAGAATAGCACCTTCTTCTGTCTCTATCAGTGTCAAAAAAACTGTATTCTTAATTCCATCGGCAGCACCAACCGTACGCACTATTTCGCCATCCTTTATGACAACAAGTCCGCCGTTTGTACCAACAAGCACACTACCATCCTTTCCGATAGTGATACACCTTATCTGATTGCTGGGCATTCCGTTATCGGTATTATACGAGACTATCTCTCCAGTGGTTTTATAGCACACAAGCCCGAGGTCATGCGTATATGTAGATACCCAGATATTTCCTTCATTATCTTCTGCAATACTTCTTACTCTTGCGTCACTGACATATACAGTCAGCTCGTTTTCTATGACATCACCATTTTTTCCGATAACTATAACGCCGGTCTCTGTGCCAATATAGACCTCCCCATCGTGCAGAGCTACAGCGTTGGTAACTCCTGCGTTTACTCCCGCTGCATCAGTAATATCAATAAAATTATTGGCAACAACCTTCATAACTCCGAGAGTCGATGAAGCCACCCACAGATTTCCCTGATAATCAGCTGTGACCATCTCAATTCCGCTGTCAAAAGCTACATTCCTAAGCTCGTTAAATGATCCGTCGGTATCAATATATCCGATCATACTTGTTGATGATACCCAGACTCTGTTGCAGTCATAGTTAAGCCAATGCACATTACTAAGAGGATCTACCGGTATTCTTTCCATTTTTTCAATAGAATCGCCAAACTTCCCGTAATATATTACGCTTCCTTCTGTTCCAAGATATACCATCCCTGCCTCGTACGGATCCGCCAGAATCGTAGTGATCTTATCTATTCCCAGATCGGAACTTTGGTACAATTCAGATACTTCACAATTATCTATTGCGAAAACTATTCCGTTTGTTGTCTGTCCGTATATTCTTCCGGAAGAATCCTTATCCAGCTTAAGTACACGCTCTCCGTCAATCCTTTCATCATTAAGAACACGCAATGTATTTGTCTGGTCAACATAACATACGCCGTCAGTCGTCCCTATAAAAACATTGCCTTCGTTATCTTCTTCAAAAATTCGAATAGAAGATGATGTAAGCCCTTCTTTGTACGAATAATGTATGCTCTCTGAGCCATCAAGCATTACCACACCATTATCGTTTGTTCCAACCCAGATTCTTCCCTTACTGTCTTCATAAAAGCCTCTTGCGCTGGTAAGGCAAGAAGGATCCTCAATCCTGTCAAAAGTAGAGCCATCATAACAAATGACTCCACTATAACCACCAATCCAAATATGCCCATCTCTTGCGCCCATAAGAAACATTGCATCGGAAGTCGGAAGACCATTCGACGCATCATATATTTCGTAAGAATATGAGATTCCCGGAATCTGTCCGGTTACTGCATAGCCTCCGCCATAGTACGACTGAGTACCACCTGTCGAATCATACTTAGCATATACATTTATATGCATCAGTATCATCATGCAGCCTGCTACTATAGCCATGAATGCTATTTTTTTGTACCCCTTCTTCACAGGCAACCTCCATTAAACCTTCTGGTTATATTTATTAAGAATTACCTTTATCTCAGGTATTGAATCCATAAACGCTTCCACACACTTAGGGTCAAACTGTGTTCCCGCGCCTTCATTTATGATGGCAAGAGCTTCATCCAAAGGAAATGCGGGCTTATAAACACGCGACGATGAGAGCGCATCAAATACATCTGCAACAGCCATGATCCTTGCAGACAGCGGTATAACTTCTCCATGTAGCCCCTCGGGATAGCCTTTACCATCCCAGCGCTCATGGTGATATGCAGCCATATTTCTGGCCTCTTTAAGATAAACCTCACCTTTTACGGTATTGATTGCCTTCTCGATAATCTCACGCCCTGCTGTGGTGTGAGTCTTCATAATCTCAAACTCTTCTTCCGTCAACTTACCGGGCTTGTTAAGAATCTTATCGGATATGTTGATCTTACCGACATCGTGAAGAGGCGCACTTCTGACAACATCAGACTTAAACTTGGCACTGATCTTTTCGGGATAATATCCTTTCCTCTCAAGCCCTTCCACGATGATCTTCACATATTCGGATGTCTTCTGGACATGCGCACCCGTATCGGAATCTCTGTTCTCGACAAGATCCGCCATTGTGATGATAAGTCCGTCCTGCATTTTGAGCGTTGCTTCCGAAAATCTCCTGACGCTGCGGATCTTCTCAGTCTGATTAAGCGCCATATCGCAGATAATCCTGTACATTTTCTCAATCTCATCGCCGGTCTGAATATCGATCGCCCTCATATTTCTAACGGATTCATCCAGTTCTACCTGGTCATCTCCCGCTTTAATGAAATCTTCAACACTCTTCTCTATGCTGTTTATCGGATATACCATACCCGTTCCGGAACTCCACAGACCATAAGCAATGATAAGGATAAAGAAAGACGTCATTATAAAGAACACGCGCAGCAAAAAATCCCTCATATAATCAGACACAAACTGAAGTGACGACTCAGCTACCGCATATCCCATACAGATCCCACTTTTATCTATGATCGGATAAAACGCAGTCATCACCCAACCGGCAGAAGATATTTCCTCAACTCCTTCTATTACTTCACCTTTAAACAAGGAACCAACATATGGTTCCATATCTTCCTCAAAAGTAACCTTTTCTCCGGGGATATGTCTTTTCGTATCAGGCGGAGCAATATCAAATACAATGTACCAGCCATCGCTGCTTAACTGATTTATATAAATATTGTCGACTCCCGTGACACCATCTCTTATCCTGTAAAGTGCTTCTTCCGTTTCTCCATAGGCATCTGCATATATACCCTTGGCAATACATTCATCTATGATGTCAGGATTGATAATTTCAGAAGCAAAACGAGCTGCATTCAGCGCCACTTCCGCTTTCTCTGCTTTTGCATTTTTGAAGTACAGCGTTATGCCAACGATTCCCATTATCAAGGTAAGTGCAGTCGAACACCCAAGCAACATCACAGTTATTCTTATTCTCAAAGAATGAACAGACGACATGCTCAGGGAACCGATTCTTTTAATTTCGCCGACAGTAAGCGGTCTTTGTCTCCATCCGCTGTTTCGGATCTTTATGCATGTACTTTTGGGCATGAAATGCCACAAAAGCAACGCCAGAAAGATAGATATACCTTTATCCAGAATATTCAGCAATATATCGATGATAAAGAAAGATATAAATTCACCCAGTCCATACTGGATCGTAAAAGCTTCAACCAAAGCACTGACCGACGGGTTCTGCGGCCTTCCCATTGCTCCCCACTGGATAATCGAGCTAACTACACCGCACGCAATTCCAAGCGTAAAGAGAAATATAAATATATTTTTTATATGATCAAACTTTTTTTCCCTGATATACCACGATGTATAAATCGCCACAACTGCGTTTACAAAGCCAAAATAGATTACCTCGCTGCTAAATAACGTGCCAAACACATTTGACAATACCGCAGTCACTATTGCCGGGAAAAGACCTCCGACCAGCGCTACAAGCATAGTTCCTATAGTGTCGAGATAGATCGGCAGCCCATACTTGTGTGAAATAAATGACATCACAACATTGAACAGGATTCCGCCGAAGATAAGTCCCACACGTAGCAATCTATTATGCCCTGTTTTTTGCAAAGCAATTTTCAACCCCTATACCTCCAAAAAACGCAAAATGCCAAAAGACGGTACAAATGTCCTACATTCTCCATCTCTTGGCATATCATAATCATATATAACAGATCTAAAGATTCTATTATGAATAAACAGTATCATTTCGTCACCCTGAAAAAAACGCATCATAAATAAACCGAAAACAATCAACTTTTCGTAAATATTTTAGCACGTTTTGGGCTGTAACACGAATATTTGCAATATACTTTATCGATATTTTATATTTCTCAGCTTGTTTTCATCAGCTTTTCCGAATACTATCTCTCGCATCTTCCATAGTAATGCACTTTGCATACCTTCCCTCCCACATAAACTCGTTATAATAGCGGTAGCAAGTTGCTCTGTCCATAAAATCATTATCATAGGTTGAATTGGTATATTCGGGGACAAGAACTTCAAATCCGTTGTCAAAACCTGTTCTGACAGTCGCATCTATGCAGAAGTTTGTCATAATACCAACCACCATTACAGTCTTTTCACCTTTTTCTTTCAGATAGTCCAAAAGACCTGTTGAAGGGTGAAGCGCACTGTTTACTTCTTTGAAAAATATCTTTTCACCGTCATTGGGTGCAAACTCATCAAATATCTCAAAATCACGGTCACCTTTTGTAAATCCGGATCCCGGGCCATCATCATGCTGAACATATATTACTTCTTTGCCATTCTCTCTTGCGAGCGCGATAAGCTCTTTGATATTGGCTCTCATCTTATCAAACTCGTAGAGTCTGTCGTCAGTAATTCCCTTTTGTGTGTCAATTACAAGTAATACCATGTTGCCCTCCCTTATGCGTTTATTGGATGATATCTATTATTATACGTGGTATTGTCACATATGATATGATGTTTTTATATTTTTTTACCGGAAAGGATGATTTTATGGAATATAAGATTGCCACTTTAAAAGATATTGATCTATTGACCGTCTCAAGAATTGAGGTGCTACGCGCAGCCAACAAGCTTGATGACTCTGTAGATATGTCGGAAGTTGAAGCAGCTTCAAGAGAATATTACAAAAAAGCTCTGGCAGACGGAACTCACACCGCTGTACTTGTCATGGACGGAGATTCATTTGTCGGTGCAGGCGGAGTAAGCTACTATGAGATCATGCCGACATACCATAATCCAAGCGGCAAAAAAGCTTACATCATGAACATGTACACAAATCCCGCATACCGCAGGCAGGGCATCGCTTTCAAGACTTTAGATACTCTTGTAAAAAATGCAAAGAGCCGCGGAATTACCCACATCACGCTTGAAGCAACGGATATGGGTAGACCATTATATGAAAAATATGGCTTTACTTCTATGGATGCTGAGATGGAGTTGTTATAACTCCATCACAATTCCATCTCGCACTTAAAGTATTTATCTTCTTCTGACGAAAAACGCACCGAATACTTATATTTTTTTGCCACCTGCTTTACAACGCGGATTCCAAGACCATGTTCGGGAAGATATGTATTTTTTACCCTCTCATTCAATGCCTTGATCTTATGCTCATTGGCCCCCTGTCCGTTATCGCATACAGTAAGCTTTGCTCGTCCTTTGCCGTTGTCAGAGAGCGTTACCTTTATCTCACACCCTTTTTCGTTATGAACTATAGAGTTTGTAATAACATTCTCAATCATGCGCTTTATAAGTGTGGCATCCGCCTGAATACTGTAGTTTTCAAACTTCTCATCCACTTCAATATCAAAGGAATATCCCTCATAGGTATTTATATAATCACACAACACTTCCCTCAGAAGCGATGTGAGATTGATCTTCTCGTTATTCCATTTCCCCGTTCCTGCTTCGAGTTTGTTCTCCGTGTTCAGATTTCCTATCAGGTCTCTGATCTTGAAACACTGTTTTTCCTCCACACTCCCTTTTTCCACGGAGCCCATGACTATGCTAAGCGGAGTCCTTATGTCATGCGAAACACCGGCAATCCACTCTGTCCTTGCCTTCTCGCGTGCCAACATCCACTTCCTCGTTATAAAAAAAGGCAACAGCAACAGTATCAGCATATTGGCAATAAACATATACGGACCAACTTTGAGCATATTCTCCATGGTTTCCATGTTTATTTCCACAATATACTTCCATATGCTGCCTTTTGGAGAACCGATCACCAAAATTCCATCATCCCTTGCCCAGGTATATACCGGATAGCCGTTCAAATACCACCTTGTAAAAGAAGCCACTTCTTTTATCCCATATGAATCCGGAACATCCGAAGGCTTATTATAATTCCAGGTAACACTACCCGATTCATCTATTATCATCGCAAAAGCCGACGTATCATCCAAAAGATCAAGTATAGACTGATCAGCTTTATATTCTCCGTTTTCGTTAACAATCCGGTCCGATGCCTTTTCTATGTTGAATGTATCAAGATACTGCTTCTGCTTTTGAACGCATATAAAGAATAGGATCACAACATCGATCACGATAAGTGACACCAAAACCAGCATCATGGAAAGGAAGTAGCCCGATATTTTTTTCATTACTTTCTACCTCTTATGTTAAGCCTGTATCCCAATCCTCGAACCGTCTGTAGATACTCGGGTTTTGACGGATCTTCTTCTATCTTTTCCCTAAGCCTTCTGACATGGACGATAAGCGAGTTTTCAAGTCCATAGCTTCCGTCAGGCCAGAGTGTATCCATAAGGGAATTCAGAGAAACAATTTTTCCCTGATTATCATATAATTTGGAAAAAAGCTGAAACTCTTTTGCAGTCAATTCAGTCTCTCCGTCAGGTCTTATCACTATTCCCGAGGAAAGATCGACTCTTACAGCGCCCAGATCGACAATCTTATTCTCCGTAAGATGATACGTACGGCGCAAAATAGCCTTTATTCTCAAAAGCAACTCTTCCGGCGTATAGGGCTTTGTCACATAATCATCGGCTCCGAGCCCCAGTCCTTTTAGCCTGCTTGTCTCTTCATCTCTCGCAGAAAGAAAAATAACAGGAATATTTATCCCACGCTTCGTCCAGTGTTCGTAAAGTGAAAGCCCGTTGATATCAGGCATCATTATGTCTAACACAACAAGATCCACTTGGTCTTTTTCCATTATCTCATCTGCTTCTTTTCCGTTTAGAGCGCACAATATATTATTAAATCCATTCTCAGATAAGAGCTTTTCATTGATCTCCAATATTTGCTTCTCATCATCTACAAGAAGGATCCTGCAATCCGATAACACCATAGTTTTTTCCTCTTTTCCAATAATTAGTATACACATGATATAAGGGTAAATGAAATAACCTTCGGCGATGCGTAATGTAATCGTAATGTAAATGTCATGTTCAGGTAATATCACTTTTTTATACTGTTCTCATAAACAATATGCGGAGGAAAAAACATGAAGAACTATATAATTGAAACATATGATCTTTGCAAAAAAGGCGGGCGCAAATACCGCGTTAAGAATGTCAATCTGGCTGTTCCCAAAAGATGTATATACGGATTCCTCGGTCCAAACGGTGCCGGAAAAACAACAACAATGAAACTCCTTCTCGGACTTATACAGCCTGATGGCGGAGCTGTCGAGATTCTCGGCCAAAAGATGTCACCCAAAAACAGGTTTGATATAAATATGAGAACCGGAAGTCTCATAGAAAGTCCCGGATTCTACGGGCATCTCACCGGTCAGGAGAATCTTGAGATAATCGCACGATACAAAAATCTCGGTACAAGTGATATCAAAGAAGCTCTGGACACAGTTCAACTGTATGACAGAAAAGATGACAAAGTAAAAAACTATTCTCTCGGAATGAAACAAAGACTTGGTATAGCAATGGCTCTTATGGGTAAGCCCGAGCTGATCATTTTGGACGAACCGACAAACGGTCTCGATCCTGCAGGAATAAACGAGATCCGGAATCTGATAAAAAGTATCCCTGAAAAATATGATTCAACAGTTATTATTTCAAGCCATCTTCTCTCTGAAGTAGAGCAAATCGCGGACTATGTGGGAATTATAAATAAAGGACAAATGATCTACCAAGGACTCTTATCAGAACTTGAAATCGGTGACGCTTCTCTTGAAGAAGTTTTCCTCGAAATGACAAAAGGAGCTTAATGAAATGGGTATCATTGAAAATCTTTTTATAGAACTGAAAAAACAAAAACGCCGCCACAATCTACTGATCTTTGTAGCGGTAATTATTGCTGAGATAGCGTTCTTATACGGAAATTATCACAACAAAGAAGCTGTTTCAGACGGGTGGATGATTCTTTTTTATAATATCCCCATCATAAACTGTGTGTTTTTTCCGGTAACTATTGCCGGCTTTGCTTCGCGGTTGATGGATCTGGAACACAAAGGTGATATGCTCAAGTGCTTATACACTTTTTCCACACCGCAAAAGATCTTTTTCACAAAATATCTTTATGGTGCACTAGCCACAGTTGTACTTGTTGCGATGCAATGCGGATCTTTCATACTCTCATGCAGGATTCTTGGCTTTGACAGCAATTTTCCTGCCAAGTACCTTCTTATCCACGGAATCAGCACTTTCATGACCTGCATGACTCTGCTTAGCATCCATCTGTTATTGGCGTTTTTATACAGAAATCAGGCTGTTAGCATTTCCGTAGGAATATTGGGCGGATTCATGGGATTCTTCTCCATAGTCCTTCCAAAATCGATTATTCAGAAGCTCATCCCGTGGGCAACTTTTGTAACTTCCGGATTTGTCAGTATGGACTGGAATCGTGAGACGCGAGAAATAAAGTACTATCTTGATAAGCCTGACTATACATCAGTAATTTTCTGTCTTGGGTGGATTGTTCTTTTGACATGTCTTACCCTTATGTTGCTCAAAAAATCAGGTGTAGAAGAATCTGAAAAGGCAAATAGCGGCATAAAAACAGAGAATGTCCTTATGCACAAACGTCCGATTGAAATCTTGAAATTAAAGGGTTCACCTGCATGGATCGCGTTTTTCATAGTCCCTGCTATATCAGCAGCAATCGGAACAGTAAACTATATGGGTAATCTGAGCATATTGAAAGAAGGCTGGTACTCATTGTGGACTCAACACACTTTGTTTTTATCCTACTTCTTTATGCCCGTGATCATCGCAATTTTTACAGGATGCATCTGGCGAGTTGAACACAGCGGAACAAATATGAATCTTCTGATCACTCACCAAAAACCTTCTATGATAGTACTCGGCAAATACGTAGCAACATGCTTTATTACATCTGTTTCGCTGATCTGGGTGATTATCCTGTACCTGATTGCCGGATTTGTTATACACATTGACGGCGAGCTGCCTTCGGGACTCATGCACTGGTTAGTTATGGGAATCCTCAGCTCCTGGGTTATATGTGCATTTCAGGTTCTTGTTTCACTTATTATCAGGAACTTCGTCCTTCCGATCATACTCGCATTTCTCTGTGGTATCTCCGGAGTAGCATGTATTGCTTACGACACTCCGTATAGTACGCCGTTCTCTTTATTCGATCTTGCAATGAACCAAAGAGAACTGGGCGCTATAAATATGGGCTCATTCGCACTATCATCGATAACATTTATCGTGGCATCTATCATGATTGCCATCATGTATCTGAGTCGTACAGACGTCAGATCTAATGAATAGAGCGGAATTCGACCACTTCTTCAAACTTCTTTCTGGGTCTCGGAGCTGGTGTTTCATCCGGAACTCCCAATGCAACAGCACTGATAAGCTGTCCGTTTATGCCAAGGAATTTTGCCAATTCCTGATATGCATAAAATGTATTGGCAATCCAAAGTGTTCCATAGCCAAGCTCCGTCGCAGCAAGAAGCATATTCTGAATAGCTGCACCTATCGAAAGAGAATCGCAGATCTCCGTAATTCTTTCATTAACATTGATATCCATAAACGGCGCTCCGCCATTGGTATTCTCCACAAATATTATTACCGGTGCTTCCCTCATTATTCTCAATGTGTTAAAAGCATCTGATATCAGTGCTTCTATCCCAGGCACACCCTTGAGTTCTTCGCGCGACCTTGTAAGTCCCTTCTCCATGACATCAAGCGCTTCTTCTTTTGCTTCTCCCTCTACTACAAAAAACTTCCACGGTTGCCTGTTCTTTGCAGAAGGCGCAAGTATTCCCGCTTCAATTATCTTTTTTATATCATCCTTATTTACCGCATCTGCCTTATATTTTCTGATGCTATGTCTTTCTGCAATTTCTTTCATTTTTTCTCCCCCTTCAAAGATAATAATGACTGTTTATTTTTTATGATCATAAAACTGAAGTGCAAAAAGAATCGCAAGAATGGATACTCCGTCCTTAGTCTCATTATTCTTAAGAAGCTCTTTTACTTTATCAATCGGCATCCAGACTTTGGAATCAACCTCATCGACATCCTGAATGTTACTCTCTGTATCTACTTTTGCGGCAAACACGTGGCAAGTACAGTCAGACATTCCATTAGCAGGATTCTGGGAGCACAGAAATGTCAGATCTTTTAAAGTGCATCCGGTCTCTTCCATAGCTTCTCTTCCTGCCGCCTCTTCTTTGGTCTCTCCATCTTCAATTCTTCCCGCAGGGATTTCCCATTCAAGTCTGTGGACAGTATATCTCTTTTCCCTGATCATAAGAATCTCATCCTTCTCATTGAAGATAACTATACTGACAGCCTCGTGTGGGTAATGAATCTGGTGGTATTTCTCAATAATGTATCCGCTTGGAAGCTTTACCTTATCTGCATATAAGCAAACGTAGTCACTTTCATAAATAGCGTTTCTTTCAAGTCTTTCAGGTAGTACGCCATTCCCCATTGTTATTACCTTCCTTTTCTCCTCCGAGTATTGATATGATGTTTTTTTAGATCAGATAGTTCTCAATCATAGTCTTAATTATATATGAGCTGACAGCATGCTGAGAAGTCTCAAATGTCATGATCATGTTTTTCCCTGGGTAATACCCATTCTGTTCATATGCATTTATCTTAGAAATATTCTTGTTTGCATATGCGATATTATCCATCATTCCAAAGTGTTCCCAAATAAACTCTTGCCCTGTTCTCACGTTAAGACAAGTAAAATCCGGTCTCACAGTTCCAACGCCATTAAGCATAATTGGATATTCATAATGATATGGAACGGCTTCACGCTCCAACATGTTTGCTATGATCAGCTCTGATTTAGACCTTACTCTTATACCGGAATGAGAATAAAATTCTCCTTTGCTCTCATCATACTCCATCGGTTCATAGCTTACATTTCTCCAACGTTCCACAAACATTTCCTTGGGTTCAATAATTGGTGTAACGAGCTTCTTCCTGGCATCTGCAATTCTTAAATATACCTTTTCCACGCCTTCTATATCATAGTGCTTAATGAATTCACTTATTTCATTTCGCATGTGCACAAGCTTATTTTTCACCAGCATTTCATAATCGCGTTGTGCCACCTTCTTAAGCTTTTCTTTCTCATCGTTCTTCGCGTACTTCCTTTTTTTAGTTACTCTATCCACCCAGTAATATTGATCATTACCATTACTCCTGCTTATAGCAATTCCGCAATTACTCAAGTCTTTTAGCTTTGAAGCTCTTTTATCTATCTTTAAAATCAAGCCATCAATCTCTTTCAATTGTTCCTCTAGATTGCTTTTGTAATTTTGCATTACTCAACTTCCCCTTTTATATAGTGATTCGCGTTTTTGTGATATATTTTGCTTCTTCTACGCCCCTACGTTATATGACTCTGCTTACGCTTACGTGATGCGATTTGATACCTCTCCCTCTTTCACGTAAATCTATCTCAACAATTTGTTGTGTTACGTGTATCATCACTTACTTCTACCACCATTCACGTAAATTTTCATGATCGGCCAGTTGATTTACGTGTGTTGTCACGTATCTTTTAGTTCCTTCACGTAAAAAATCCTGATTCTCGCCCAAATCTACGTGTAATACTCCAATCAACTGCGCAAACTCACGTAAAACAGACTTTATCATTTCTACCATCTTGGAATTTGTGTGGCGAGTATTAGCCACAGAGCCGAATGGCTCTAATAGAACAATAGGACTATACGCTCTCACGTAAAAAAAGTCAAGCGCCCCTCACAGTACTGCAGCTTGACACATTATACTCATTGTCAAATTCCCCAAAACAAAAAGCCCCCATGGTCACTACATGTGACCACAGGGGCATATTATTACTCAAGCTCATTTACACGGAAAATTCAAACCGTTTTTTCCTATTCTTTTCGTACTATTTGTGCGTATCATTTGATACGTTTTTCGATATATTCATACCGTTCAACTGCTACTGTACCCAAAGTGTACCCAAAACGGTTTTTATACCTGCAATAATCTGTATGGATTTCCGGCCAGTTCCTCCTTTAATATATCTAATACAGCTTCTCTTGATTCCAGATAAAGATCCGTATCTTCATCCATCAAAGCTGCATATACTGTGGTCTTGATTAAAAACTCGACTGCTTCATCCCTGGAACACCCTTTATCGTTCATAATGTATTCTACAAGGAAAGCCGCTATACTGCGCATAGCCTTTTTCTGATCTGCACCTGTAATCATTATCCAATCACCTGCCTTTTCACTTTGTCAAAGTTCAAGGCGTTCACTGCCTCCTTGGTTCTGAAAAAGTATTGTTTAGGTAAATTTTCCGGCTTTAACTCCGCAATTACCTTATCGCATACTTCATCAGAATAACCTGATTCTTCCAGTTCATCATAGTATTGTTGCTAACTCCATAGGCTGTCACCAGCCCGATCTATCTCGCTGTCACAATCCTGCTCATTTTCTTGTCACGGATCCCTGTCGGTCATCGCTGACCGACAGGCGTTTTGTTCATAAGACAAGTGACGGAAACGGCAG
>JAFZQT010000090.1 GCA_017620235.1 Butyrivibrio sp.
AATGATCAATGAGCAGATACGTGACAAGGAAGTCCGCGTAATCGGTGCAAACGGCGAGCAGCTTGGAATCATGTCTTCAAAGGAAGCACAGGCACTTGCTGATGAAGCTGAGCTTGACCTTGTAAAAGTTGCGCCTACCGCACAGCCGCCGGTATGCAGGATCGTAGATTACGGAAAGTTCAAATACGAACAGCTCCGCAAGGAAAAGGAAAACAAGAAGAAGCAGCATCAGGTTGAGATAAAGGAGATTCGTCTTTCACCCAATATCGACACCAACGATCTCAATACAAAGGTCAATGCCGCAAGAAAGTTCCTTACAAAGGGAGACAAAGTAAAGGTTACACTTCGTTTCCGCGGCCGTGAGATGGCTCATATGAACACAACCAAGCACGTTTTGGATGATTTTGCCGAAGCTCTTAATGATGTGGCTGTTATCGAAAAGCCCGCAAAGGTTGAAGGCAGAAGCATGAGTTTGTTTTTAACTGCAAAAAAGAATTAATCAATAATTGATTTTGACAGTTAAGATATATATTTTATTCAGGAGGAAACAGTTATGCCCAAGATGAAGACAAGCAGGTCCGCTGCAAAGCGTTTTAAAGTTACCGGACCAGGAAAGCTTAAGAGAAATAAGGCTTACAAGCGTCATATTCTTACTAAGAAGACCACTAAGAATAAGAGAAATCTCAGAAAGCCCGCTATCACGGACGCAACAAATGTTAAGAACATGAAGAAGATCCTGCCTTACGCATAACACAGGCAGTCGTTTAACCCCGCGATATTAAGCGGACATGGAATGCAGATAGATGTGCGCATTCCGTCTTGAAAGGAGATTAAGAAAATGGCAAGAATAAAAGGTGGCATGAATGCCAGAAGAAAGCATAATCGCGTTCTTAAGCTCGCTAAGGGCTACAGAGGCGCAAGAAGCAATCAGTACAGAGTAGCAAAGCAGTCCGTTATGAGAGCACTCGCTACCTCATTTGCAGGACGTAAGGAAAAGAAGCGTGAGTACAGAAGACTCTGGATCGCTCGTATCAATGCAGCAGCAAGGATCAACGGACTTTCATACAGCAAGTTCATGTATGGTCTTAAGCAGGCTGATGTAGAGCTCAACAGAAAGGTTCTCGCTGACCTTGCAGTTAACGATGCAGAGGGATTTGCAGAGCTCGCAAAGATCGCTAAGAGCAAAGTAAGCTAAGTAGATCACAAAAAAGATAAATGTCAAAAAAGTGCCTTGAGGCACTTTTTTGTTTGCTTTTTTATGTGTTTTAAACGGCGTTTTTATTTGAGATATGCTGTAAAGATCGAGATCAAAGCGGTGATGGTGATTCCGGATACGACTGTAGAAACCGCAATTCCCGATGAGAGGATGCTTGTGTCCTCACCTATCTTTTCGGCCCGTATCATTGGAAGGTTGCCGACGGGTACGGCGCCCATAAGGCACATTGCAAGGATCGCAGTCCGGTCAAATCCCAGGGCTTTCATGATAAACACGATCGCAATGGGAATAATGATCATTCGGAGTACGATATATATCCATATGCGAAAATTCTTGAGAGAGCCCACAAAATCGGATCTGGCTATCATGACCCCAAGGAGCGCCATCGACAGGAAGATCGTGGCATTTCCGATGTATTCCACCGTATTTGAGACCAGAGGCGGGAGCTTAAGATCAAACCAGAAAACGACAAGGCTTATTATGGCCATGACGGTTCCTATATTGAAAATATTAAGCAGCGGCTGCTTCTTTTTGCCGGCCTCTGTTTTTCCTTTTCCGAGGATCATAAGTCCGTGAGTATAAAAGAGCAGACTGTAAAAGATGTTGATGACGATCACATAGATCAGGGCATTGGGCGGAAGCACGGCTTTTGCCACGGGGATGCCAAGGAAACCGGTGTTGGTATACACGGTCATCAGGTTATAAAATTTTCTCTTATCGGGTTTTACGTGCAGAAGCAGCGGGATAACAAATCCGAGGGCTATAAGAAAAGCATAAAAAGCGGCACCAAGACCGGCCACGATGACAAGATCTTTATGTGTGGCAGTGATGTTTCCGGAAAGAATTGAAGCGAGGATAAGAGCCGGATTGCAGACATCAACAACTATCGTTGAAAGCTTTTTGGAGGTAACGTTATCAACGATCCCCCTTTTTTGAAGGATGATCCCAATCGCTACAAGTATGAAGATGACTCCCATCTGTTGTAAAATAACCGGTAAGCTCATGGAGAATTCCTGTCGGATCAATTAAACAAGATCGTTAATAAAAACAGAGCAGGATACGGGAGTCGAACCCGTCAATCCGTATCTTAACTGCCCTATGTTTACAGTGTTTCTGAAATATCGGGGGTAATTCGGGGGTAAATTTACATTAAGCCGCCCATAATTGCCGAGGCTTTTGATTTGGCCTCATCCATCTGCATACTATGCGTATAAACAGATTTCATTACATTATCGGTCTTCCATCCGCCCATATCCTGGATCTGTTTATCAGTAAATCCCTGATCGTGCATGTAAGAAGCAAAGAAGTGTCTCAATTTATGCAGTGTAAAATATGGGATGCCGAGTTTCTTTTGAGTACGTTCAAGGGCCTGAGTAATAACATTGGGACCACCGTTATAAATGAAGCCCTGTTCTCTAATAAGGTCCGCCAAATAGTTCGGGATAACCACATCCCTTGTGGATTCCGTGGTCTTAGTGGACTTAATGTGCCATATTCCCTCAGAGTCAAGCACTTTTGCTTTGTTTATCGTAAGGATGTTTCCTTTTAAGTCGTCCACGGTAAGTGCGCAGATCTCGCTCCGGCGCAGGCCCATAGCTGCAAGCATGATAGGGACTTCATATACAGTTCCCTTTATTTCCTTAAATATAGCGGAGACTTCCTCTTTTGTCGGAATATAGGGAGCCTTTTTCTCTTTCTGAGGGAGTTTAGGCGACTCAATCTTCACACCGTAATATTTTAAAACGCCCATAATGAATCCGGACATATTGTAGACAGACTTGGGAGAGTGATCCACGGAGTATGAGTTTATCTGAGTCTGTACTGCAGGAAGCGTGATCGCTGACAATTTGGTATTCATAAAGTCCGGGGATATCTGCCGCATGATTCCTTTGTATCCTCTTATAGAAGAAACCGAGAGGACATTTGATTTAGACTCAATATAGGAATCACAGGCCCTTTTAAACGGCATATCAACAGAAATAGTGTTTTCTTCAACCTTTTCTGCTAGTAGTCTAAAGGCCTCGGACTGAGTAGGTTTATGATCAACAGTAATTCTGTATCTTTTCCCGTTCACCATCTGAACAATCCGGTAATTTCCGGAAGCTCGTTTTTCTATTGTCATTTTTGGGATACCTTCTTACAATTCTCACAATTAATGAGTTTCTGAGTCAATTCCTTAATCTGTTCTCCTTGCTCATCAATCTTTTTATCCTTAGTAAACATAGCATCGATAAACTGATCCAGGCGCTTATCCTTAAAAGCGATCTGTTCTCTCAGCATCTTAGTCTCAAGATCGTGCTGCTCACGGAGCCTTAGAATTTCCGATTTGTGTTCGGCCTTTAATTTCTCAACGATATCATGCCTTTTTTGCTTTTCTTCCTCAAGGGCAGATTCGAGTTTATCTATCTTGGATCCTTTTAAGTGAACAAAGGTCTTCATGGCCTGAGTTTCAACATCATCTGTTTTTTCAATTCTATCCACGTCAAGAAGGACTTCCGCAAGGGGACGGATAGTATCATTATACTTATAGTTATATTCAGAGCGCTTATCCTTTGAGAAGAACCGGGCAATGGTAGAATGCGATACAGATCCTTCTTTACCATTTTCTGCAAGCAGGGATTCCATCTTATTAATAGAATATCCCTTCTCGTCATAGACTTTCCTTATAGAATCAATCAAAGCTATTGTATCGGTCATGTTATTTCTCCTATTTCAATATTGGTATGGCAAAAGAAATACTTCTCAGTGTCCATACGGTGTGCTACAATCACAAAAAACTTGAAAGGAGCGCACAATATGGACAAACAAGAGATAATAGATCTGTACCTGGAAGCGGATGAGGAAATAAAAAACATCATCGAAGAATTGCTTGCTTCCAAAGCTACAGATTAAAGTATTGAAGAGCGCTGTATCTTAATATGGACATGTTGCGCGGATTGTTAGGATTTCTTGAAGCGCGTTTATATTGTCTTACATATTTTGTAAACTCATAAATGATTTTAGGCTCATTTGCCTTGATCACATTCCATTCAGTGCTATTGATCCATACTTTGCTCTGAGCAATGTAGTTATTATCATCAACAACGACTGCTTTTGTATAATCAAGACCATAATCATAGGTGGTGTTGAAGCAAAAACTATGAGATATATGATGCCTGAGAGGAATGGCAAACAGATGATTTTCTATTTTGACTGTCAGGCAAGCATAAGGCCGATTAGGCTTTTGCAGTATTTCAGGGCAGCAGGCGTAGTCATTATAGAATTGTTGTGTTAAATAGATAAGCTTCATGAATCCTCCAAAAAAAACTCCCTGCACAAAGTACAGGGAGCATCGATTGAGCTTTCTTTTGTTTTAGCTCTCCGCGCTCTACGGAGAGAAAGTCATCTGTTGAGCCATATTTTTAACGTCCCTACTCTCAGGACGATCTCTGTACTATCATTATATAATATGTTTAATTGTTTCAGCAAATACATTATATTGATGTATAA
>JAFZQT010000091.1 GCA_017620235.1 Butyrivibrio sp.
CAGGAAATCATGGATCTCAGATTCTGGGGTGTTAAGGACGTTGACTATCAGGTAGGCGACGACGGAATGTACTCAAAGACACAGGAAATGAGAGACAACGACGCTGATACTGGATACAAGGCTTCTCATAAGTGCGAGTATTCATATTTCCCTCAGTGGGAAGGAACAAGCAGAGACGGCAAGAACGCTATGAAGCCTGAGCAGCAGGAGACAGAGTTCTACGATGGACTTTCTGATAACCTTAAGAACTGCTTCAAGGCATATGGTGTTAAGACATACGTTGAGATGCTTGGTACAACACCTCCTCCCGGACCTTGGTATCCTATGTACACATTCTCACAGACTATGACTACAGCAACACCCGGTGGTACAGCTAGCAACCTTATGGATGAATGCAAGCATGAGTACCTTCCTAAGGTAGTTATGGCAGATAACTTTGACAGTGCATGGGCAGAGTATATGGATGCATACAAGAAGTGCAAACCTGAAGACTTCCTTGCAGAGATGCAGACAGAGTTAGAGCGCAGAATTGCAGAGGCAGCTAAGTATAACTAATAAAAAATAATATATAGCGGGCTTTCTTGGTATTCAAAAAAGGAATGCCCGCTATATTTATCTAAATTTGGGGAAATTGTAGAAAACGAGGAGTGGTTATATGGCTCAGCAGAAGAAAAGCAGTCTTTTGGGTATGCCAAAAGATGAATTTATTAAACAAGTAAAAAGACAGTGGGTACTTATCGTATGGTCATTATTCTTTTTTGCATACGGTATTCTTTTCTGTTATGCGCCTTTGGTAGGCTGGCTTATGGGATTCCAGCAGTACAAGCCAAAGGATGGAATCTTACATTCGAAATGGATTGGATTGGCTAAATTTAAAGCTCTTTTTTCCGATGCAACATATATTAGAGTAATCAGAAACACTCTTGCAATGGGTGTTATCAATCTTATAGCAACAACTATAATGGCTATTTTATTCGCCATTCTGTTAAATGAGATCAAAGGAATGCGCAAGAAAAAGGTTGTTCAGACAATCTCTTATCTGCCTCACTTCCTTTCATGGATCATTGTTACAGGTATTCTTCACGATGCTCTTTCAGGAGCAGGTATTGTTAATGAGCTTCTTACGAAATTTCATCTTGTTTCCCAGCCCATTAACTTCTTCGCACATGAAAAGTATTTCTGGCCGATCGTAGCCTTCGCAAATGTTTGGAAGGAAACAGGTTGGAATGCAATTATATATTTGTCGGCAATAACAGCTATCGATCCTGCTTTGTATGAAGCAGCAGCTATCGATGGTGCGGGAAGATGGGACAAGATCAGATATGTTACCATCCCCGGAATTAAGTCAACTATCATCATTCTTCTTATCATGAATGTTGGTAACGTCCTTAATGCAGGATTTGAGATTCAGTACCTGTTGGGTAACGGACTTGTACAGAAGGTATCCCAGACAATTGATATCTATGTTCTTAAATGGGGTATCAGCCAGATGGATTACTCACTTGGAACAGCTGCGGGTATATTTAAGAGCGCAGTTAGTATCGTTTTGATCTTGATATGTAATGAAGTCGCCAAGCGTCACGGCGAAGAAAGATTGTTCTAAGGGGGAATCGCGATGAGTAATACAATTAACAAGAAAAAAAAGCTGTCAAAAGCTGATATTGCTTTCTATACATTCAACTCAATATTCATGACATTGTTTGTAGTAGTTACGCTTTACCCTGTTTTGAATACGCTTGCAATTTCATTTAACGATGGTCTTGATGCGCTCAGAGGAGGTATTTACCTTCTTCCCAGAAAATTCAGCGTCAAGAACTATATAACAGTGTTTAATAAAGACGATCTTCTTGTAGGTGCGTACATTTCAGTTGCAAGAACTGTTGTAGGAACAGCTCTTTCACTTGTTGCCTGCGCAATACTTGCATTTATTGTAAGCCGCAAGAACTTCCTCTTTGCAAAGCCGCTTTCATTGTTCTGGGTAATAACAATGTATGTAAACGGTGGTATGATCCCTGTTTTCCTTTTGTACAAGGGACTTCACCTTACAAATTCATTCTGGGTATATGTAATCCCCGGAATGGTATCCGCATTCAATATGCTCGTTATCAGAACATATATGAACGGTATTCCTAACAGTTTCGAGGAATCGGCACAGCTTGACGGTGCGGGATATACGACTATATTCCTTAATATCATTTCACCGCTCTGTAAGCCTGTTTATGCTACAGTAGCTCTTTTCGTTGCTGTATATCAGTGGAACTCATGGTTTGACGTTATGCTTTACAACAGAATGAGTGACAAGCTCACAACACTTCAGTATGAGCTTATGAAACTCCTTGCTTCTGTTACCAGCCAGAGTACATCTGCTCAGTCAATGAAAAACTCAACGAGCTCAATTACACCTACATCAATTCGTGCAGCTGCATCTATAGTCACAATGCTTCCTATCATTTGTGTTTATCCTTTCTTGCAGCAGTACTTTGTAAGCGGACTTACACTTGGTGGTGTAAAAGAATAATGTGAAAATTATAGTGCGCCGAAAACAATTATTGTTTTTGGCGCAATTTTTTTCAAAAAAATGAAAAAATGGTGTTGACGAACACCGCATACTTTGCTATTATAAACAAGTCGCCGCGAGAGAAACGGCGACGGAATGCGGAAGTGTCGGAATTGGCAGACGAGCAAGACTAAGGATCTTGTGACTGTTTATGTCGTGTGGGTTCAAGTCCCATCTTCCGCACGATATTTTATCAAGGTTTATCACTTTTTGTGATAGACCTTTTTTCTTGCCTAACCCACATAACACGGGCTTTTATTAAACCCACACTCTTTTTATCTTCTTCTATCATTTTTTACATTTTCCATTTAAAGATATGAGTTTGTGATACTGGATGTGAAATAAAATTGTCTTTATTTCATTCCAAAAGTAGTCTGTTTAGTAGTTGGAAAAGAAGGCCAAACAGCTTAAGAACTATCTTGCATGCTTATAGATATAAGCTTGTGGTAAGAAATGTGGGTGAATAAATACCGGTGCATGTAATATTTGTTTTTTATTGATAATTGTGCTAAATTTTGTGGTGATAAATATGCTCTATATGTTTACAATTGGTATGCATTTATTTTGATATGCAGTATGTGTGTTGATGTGTTATACAAAGAGGAGCTTTGCGACTTTTTGTTCTTGTTTTTTCATTTGGCATTCGCCAAAATGATTCAATGATTTTTAGGGATTTATTTTTGATTGAATAGGGCCGGGCGTGATGATGTTTTGTTAGGGGCACCGTACAGAAAAGCTGTGGAAGATGTGTGCGGTGCGAAAATGCGAAGAGGCACTGCACGGAAAAGCTGTGGAGGATGTGTACGGTGCGAAAACGGGAAAAGGCACCGCACAGAAAGTTTGCGGAGGATGTGTACGGTGCGAAAACGGGAACAGGCACCGCACAGAAAATTTGTGGAGGATGTGTACGGTGCTAAAGCGCGAAGAGGCACCGCACGGAAAGTTTGCGGAGGATGTGTACGGTGCGAAAACGGGAACAGGCACCGCACAGGAAAGCTGTGGAGAATGTGTACGGTGCCTAAAGCCAAAAAAGACAAATAATAAGCTTTACACAGAGATTTGAAAGGAACAAATGTAGCAATGATAGATTACAGAAATGAGTTAATTGGACAATTCAATGAAATTCGAGGGATGATCAACACTCTTGAGAAAAGAAAAACAAGATATAAAGGATTAGATGACGGCAAAATTCTAGTTACATCATGCCGCGGCGTCCCACAATACTATTTTCGCAAGAACGGTGACAAGAAAAGAGAATACATCAAATCTGCGAGGAGGGATATGATACGCCTCCTGATTCAGAGAGATTATGACGAGAAACTTTTGCGTGAATTAAAACCGCTGATGAAGAGGATGGAGGCTTTTATAAAAGGATATGACATTGGAATGATTGACAGAGTTTATAGTGGTCTGTGTCGCGGAAGGAAAGAGATGATAAGTCCTATACGGTCTACGGAAGAAATGAGAATAGAAGAATGGTACAACAGTTTTAATGGTGGAAAGAACTCTGTGGAAGTGGCTGTTGCTCATAAGACAATTAAAGGGGAAACGGTCAGATCCAAATCGGAGAAGATTATTGCGGATTATTTATATAGTATGAAGATACCGTATGTATATGAACCGGAATTTTTGTTGAAAGATAGAAGACATATCTTTCCGGACTTTGCAATATATAGCGTAAGGAAAGAAAAAACAATTTACTGGGAACATTTAGGGCTTGTTAATGATCCCGAATATGCGGTCAAGAATCTAAAAAAGCTGATATCATACGAGAAAAGCGGACTTGTACTTGGTGATACATTGCTTATATCTTTAGAAAGCGCAGAAAGTCCACTTGATTTTGAAGCCGTAAAAAAGAAACTTGAATCAGCATTATGAATGAGAATAATAGCATCTAGAAAGTATGGAGAGTATCGGGGGGTGCAGGAAAAGTAATTAGGGATTTGTCGTGCTTGTTTTTGAATGTGAATATTTGGCAAACTTTACAATTGAATTGGTTAAAAAATGTTAAGAATATGTTATACTCCTTTGTAGGGTTTTATGTGCCCTTGGATTTTTTTTAGACATAAGGAGAACTACATGAAGAAATTAAGATTTTTACCAAAGATGCTGATTTTTGCGCTTGTTTTGGCTGCGTTTACGCCCCTTGATGTTCACGCGGATTCTATTGAGGACAATAAGGCAGCGCTTGCAAAGAGAAGTGACCTTGATGAGACAGGAAAGTTGCTTAAGACAAGCAAGACAATTGATGGGATAAAGTATTCACTTACCATTGATCTTACTAAGTGGGACGGATACACAAATGTAGAGCAGTTCGATCATATCGAGAATCTTTTCTACGAGGTATATCCTCAGATGTACAAGAGATTCGGCGATTATAAAAAAGCCACAACAGATGTTACGATCGCAATTGAAAATGAAGGCTATGAAATTGCTTCTGCTAATTCAAAGAAGAACAGAATTCACCTTCACGATAAGTACTTAGATAAGCACTATGATCATTTTGATGTTCTTACTCATGAGCTCGCTCATATAGTACATGGCGGCTTTGTAAGGGATAATCTTGAGTTCCCTAAATATTCAGAAGTATTCGCAGATTATTGCAGATATATCTATGCATACAAAGATGGAAGATACAATGACAAGAACTGGGTGCTTCCCGATGCCAATTCTCAGAAGACTCGTGAGACTTCTGTAAGATTCCTGGTATGGCTTGATAAGGAAACATCTTCATCTAACCGCGATATTATCCGTGACTTCTTTGAAGTATGCTGCATGCCTGACTTCAAGAAAGAGAAGTGGGGAGAGATGTGGAAGAGCCTCTTCAAGGGAACAAAGTTTGAAGGCAAGACAATAGATGAAGTTTGGGAGATATACAAGGCTTCTGATTTTGCATATATTTCTGCTAAGGCACCCGATAAGGATACAAAGTCCGAGCTTCTCAAGAAGACTGATGTAAGAAACTTTATCAGAAAGAACAGTTATAAATTTAAATAATTAAATAAGATATGCTTTCATATTGCTACCTGAATTTTATTTTCAGGTAGTAATTTTTTAGGGTTAAAGGAGAATAAAATGAAAAGAATTGTTGCGGCTTTTATTGTTGTTACCTTGTTTTTTACGGGATGTGGAAAAATGGGGAGAAGTGAATCGAATGCCGATACTTCAGGAAATGAGAACACCGATATTGCACAAGATGGCATAAGTACGGATGCTGAGCAGATTGAGGCTAATACAAAAGAAGATGGCGGGTATTCATTTAATTATCATCTTCGACCTAAGAGAATTTCAGATTTATATGATGAGGCACATTGGGAGGCACTTTTTAACTTGTGCGATGCTCTTCGCGCCGGAGAGGATACTTTTAAGTGTGAAAATGCTGAAGCTTATAAATGGGCAATAAATTGTGCTACACTAAATGCTTTGTTTCCTGTTGGCGGACTCTATACAGATGATATGAGTGTCCAAAATGAAGGCTTTGAGAATGGAACCGGAAAGATTGCCTATAAAATACCTAAGGATGAATTTGTGGCAAAAGAAGCGCAGTTTGAGGAAGATATTTGCAAAGTATTAAATGAAAATGTGAAGCCCGATTATACGGATTTTGAGAAGTGTCTGGCTCTTTATGATTTTATAGAATCAACTTGCAGCTATGATTATACTGAATTGGGAGACTTTGATTCTACTGATGATCTGCCGCCTGGAGGTATATATGGGTGCCTTTACAGAAAGATGGGAATATGTAATGAATTAGGAAATTATTATGCATATTTGCTTTGTCAGTGCGGTGTTGATGCGATTGAGATTGACGGTGACGGTGATATGTACCACACTTGGACTTCTGTAAATCTTAATGGAAAGAATTATCATGTTGATCCTACTTGGGGGTTAAAAAGTGAGAATAAAAAATGGGATGATACCGATAGTTTATGGCTTTTCTATTTTATGATGACAGATGATGAAAGAGCTGAGAATGGCTTTGATATCAGTTTGAATTCTTCAAATTGCTTTTTTGATGTGGCAGATAAAATTGATTACCATGCTGACTCGGATAAATATGCGCCGCTTCATTCCGGGGCATTTGAAAAGATAGACAGAGAAAAGAAAATTTTGTATTACAAGGAGGGTAGCGAAACAAAGGAATTAAAATATGACGATTGAAAAATTGTTCATTAAATGTGGTATCATATATAAAATGATTTCTGTTTTATATTTTGTATTAATGTAACTGTTCTAAGAAAAGCTGATAAATTCAGCGTTAGTGCGTTTTATTGAAGCATGATATGAAAGGGGGATCTATAATATGGAACCGCAAAATGTTGGGGAAAACAGCACTACGGTAAGCAGTACTTCGGAAAGTAGCACTATGTCAGACCTTCTTGTTGAGCTTCGTGATCTTTCTAAGAAAAGACTCTTTTTCCAGAAGATAGCTACAGGTTGTCTGGCGGGAATATTGCTGGTGATCTTTATTACTTGCATTATTATCGTTCCGAAAGCGATCACGACGCTATCACGTATCAACAATATCTCAGTCAGGGCGGAGAGCTCGCTTGATGAGATTGATATCATGGCAAAAGGCGTGACAAGTGCGACTGACAGCTTGAATGAGCTTGTTTCAGGAAATTCCGGTTCGCTTACGCAGGCTGTGACTTCTTTGTCTCAGATAGATTTTGAGGGACTCAACAAAGCGATCACCGATCTTCAGGATGCGGCGGGACCAATGGCGGCTCTTATGAAACGGTTTAGATAAGCTTTTTTCAGAGCGACTCTTTATTCCAGAAGGGAGATATAATGGGTATGAATTCTACAGAAGAAAAAATAAGAGAAATAGCAAGAGAAGTTTCCAAGGCTACGGAGCCTGTTATAAAAGAGGCAAAGAAAGTGGCTGAACCTTATTTTAAAGATTTCAAAGGGAAGGCAGAGCCCGTTTATTCAGAAGTTAAGACAAAGGCAGAGCCTTATTTAAAAGATATCAAGGAAAAAGCGGAGCCCTATATCGCGAAGGCAAAAGAGAAGACGGCACCTGCTGCCAAGACCGTAAAAGAGACTTCTCAGAAAGCTGTTAAGGTTGCCAAAGAAATGAATCAGGATCTTTCCGCAAAGGCTGCGAAATATACGTGCAAGGAAGAAGTTTTTGTGCAGTACAGCCAGCATGAGATAAAGACCTCGGATATAATCGAGAGGGCAAAAAAAGACTACATAAACAAAGGACATAAAGCTGCGAGTATCAAAGAAATCCAGGTTTATATCAAACCTTCTGACAGCGCCGCATACTATGTGGTAAATCACACTGATACCGGTAAAGTTGAGTTTTAAAAGATATGGCAATTGAGAAAAAAGAATTTTTTAATTTAATGCACTATGAATACGGCGAGGCGTACTTTGGAAGCTACAAGGGTATGAGGTACAGGCTTGCGCGTGAACCGCTTGAAAACGTCAAGTTCGTTCCCGTAGACCAAAGAGAACCTGCGACACTTATGGCCACAGTGTGGCCTGAGCCCTATTCTTACGGCAAGACCGATAAAAAGCTTATGCTCAGTGAGCACTTCGAAGTAAGCGAAGAAGGCTTTTCCAAGGCCGTTGAGTGGATAAATGAGCAATATGAAGCCAGGTTTGCCTTATATAAGTGAAATTAAAAAGTGCAAAAATTTTTTTGAAAAATAAAAAAGGAATTACGAAACCCACGTCGAATAATAAAGATGTGGGTTTCATTTTTTGAATCCACAGGTAAAGATTTGATACTCAAAAATTCTAATAGAAAGAAGACGAAAATTGAAAATTCGTGAAAAGCTAGAAGAAAGAGAAACACAGATCTTAAGTAAACATGCTACACTCAGCATGAATTCCAAAGGTAGAGAGAAAGCTGAAAAACCGTGTGATATAAGACCCTGCTTCCAAAGAGACAGGGATAGGATCCTTTATTCCAAATCGTTCAGAAGACTGAAGGATAAGACACAGGTTTTTTTGGCACCTGACGGAGATCATTACAGGACCCGCATGACACATACTCTTGAAGTGTCGCAGAATGCGAGGACTATCTCTAAAGCTCTTATGCTCAATGAAGATCTCACGGAAGCTATAGCGCTTGGACACGATCTCGGACATACACCGTTTGGGCACGCCGGAGAGAGGGCACTTGATGCGGTTGTTCCCGGTGGATTCAGACACAACGAGCAGAGCCTTAGGATTGTTGAGAAGCTTGAAAATTACGGACAGGGACTTAACCTCACAAGGGAGGTTAAGGACGGTATTCTTAACCACGAACTTAATCTTACGCCGTCAACGCTTGAGGGCAAGGTTGTGAGACTTTCGGATAAGATAGCATACATGCATCATGACATGGACGACGCGATACGCGGCGGGATCATGAAAGAGAGTGATGTTCCGAAAGAACTTGCCAAGGTGATAGGCTATACGAACGGCGAGTGGCTCGATACTTTTATTCACGACATAATCGCAACGAGTATGGACAAGGACGACATCATGATGTCGGATGAAGTCTATGAAGCTTTTCTGGATCTCAGAAAGTTTATGTTTGAAAATGTATATACAAACCCCGTGGCAAAAGGGCAGGAGGGCAAGGTAGAAGTCATGATCAAGATCCTTTACCATCATTATCTTGACCATGAGGAGAAACTTCCCGATTACCTGAAGGAAATGATGGCTGCAGGTGAGTCAAAAGAGAGAGTTGTCTGTGATTATGTAAGTTCCATGACGGACAGATATGCTGTTTCTGTTTTCGAAGAAGTTTACGTTCCGCGCTCATGGACGGTTCTGTAGAACGCGGAAATTATTGAATGATGTAATTCGCACATCAAAATGAAATATCAACACATTTAGGAGACCATATTGCGCTACTCAGAAGAAATAATAGAAGAGGTGCGCTCCCGCAGTGACATTGTGGATGTGATCGGACAGTACGTCCATTTGCAAAAAAAAGGTTCAAACTATTTTGGACTTTGCCCGTTCCACAACGAGAAATCTGGTTCATTCTCAGTGTCGCCGAATAAACAGATGTATTACTGCTTTGGATGCGGAGCAGGCGGGAATGTCATCACTTTTTTGATGAAATATGACAATTTAACTTTCCAGGAAGCTATAAAACAGCTTGCCGAGAGAGCCGGAGTGAAACTTCCCGATGAGGATGATTCGCCCGCGGCAAAGGCAATGCGCGATAAGAGGCAGATTCTTCTTGATATCAACAAGGAAGCCGCCAAGTACTATTATTACCAGCTTCGGGGAAAGAGCGGTCAAAAGGGCATGGAGTACTTTAGAAACAGACAGCTTACCGATGAGACCATGCAGCACTTTGGACTTGGCTATGCCAATATCTCAAGCAATGACCTTGTGAAACACTTAAAGAGCCTTGGGTATAATGACAGCCAGATAATTGATGCAGGACTTGCTTCCCACGATGAGAGGATGGGAACTCATGATAAGTTCTGGAACAGAGTAATGTTCCCGATTCAGGACGCATCGCAGAAAGTAATTGGATTCGGCGGGCGTGTTATGGGCGATGGAAAGCCCAAATATCTAAATTCCCCGGAAACACCCATATTTGATAAGAGTAGAAATTTATTCGGGCTAAACTATGCCAAGAATGCCAGGGCAGGCTACATGATAATCTGCGAGGGTTACATGGATGTTATAGCTATGCACCAGGCTGGATTTAATATGGCTGTTGCATCCCTCGGTACTGCGTTTACCGCAGGGCAGGCAATGATATTGAAGCGCTATACCGACGAAGTTATCCTGTCTTACGACAGCGACGAAGCCGGAACAAAAGCGGCACTTCGAGGAATCGGAATCCTCAGAGAAGCGGGGCTTAAGGGCAAAGTACTTGACCTGCGGCCACACAAAGATCCCGATGAGTTCATTAAGAACGAGGGAAAAGAAGCTTTTGAGGAGCGAATAAGAAACGCAGAAAACACATTCTTTTTCGAAGTAAGAGTCATGCAGTCGAAACACGACATGTCGGACCCTGAGTCCAAGACTGAGTTCCACAGGGCTCTTGCAAAGAAGTTATGCGAGTTTGAAGAAGCTCTCGAGAGAGAGAATTACATAGAGGCAGTCGCGGCTAAGTACAATATCGCTGTTGACGATCTTAGAAAACTGGTTGCCCATTACGCTTCACAGGGAGGGCTCGTGAGACCTGCCGAGAAGCCAAAGAGCGGTATTCAGAAAAAGAATCTTCCTGAGGATGGAGCTCGGAAGAACCAGAGACTTCTTCTTACATGGCTTACGGATGAGCCGGCTATTTTCCCTAAGGTAAAGAAATGGATCGTCCCCGGAGACTTTACCGATGAGCTTTACAGAAATGTAGCAAATGAGCTTTTTGAGGGAATGGAGCGCGGGAATTTCTCACCGGCGGCTATTTTGGATAGATTTACGGATGAAGAGCAACACAGCAAAGTTGCTGAGATGTTTAACACCAATCTGATTGAGATAGAAACGAGGGATCAGAGGAAAAAAGCGTTCAGGGATATAATCTACGGAGTAAAATCCGCCGGATACGAACGACAGAAGAGAGAACTTAAACCTGATGATCCCGATTTTTTGACCAAGACGATACAGGGTAAAAAAGATCTGGAGAGGCTGGCACACGCCGATATTTCTCCCGATGATTGATCACCGATAATCAGCATGGATTCGCAATACTATAAAACAGAAAAGGAAGAATCATATGGCAAAGAAGGTTACGGAAACAAAAGAAAAAGAAACAAAGAAGACCCTCGTTAAGAAAGTTGCCGAGAAACTTACCGGAAAAAAGGATGCGGATAAGAAGGGGACGGCAAAAAAGGAAACATCTAAGAAAGAAACATCTAAAAAGGAAACAACAAAGAAAGACACAGCTAAAAAAGATACATCTAAGAAAGCAACATCAAAAAAAGAAACAGAAAAGAAGGAAGAGAAAAAAGTGACAAAGACAGCAACAACTAAGAAACTTTCAGCAAAGGCTTCTACTAAGAAGGAGGAGACTGCAGCTAAGAAGACAACAGAAAAGAAGGAAGAAGAGGCACCCAAGAAGACAACCAAGAAGGATGCCGAGGCTAAAGAGACAAAGAAGACAACAAAGAAGGATACTTCAGAAGCAAAGACAACAAAGAAGTCCTCAAAGAAAGCAGAGGAAGAGAAAGGCGGCAAGTCCGAAGCTCTCGACGATGCTACAAGAGAACTCTTTACACAGAAGATAAAAGAAATTCTCGCTCTTGCAAAGAAGAAGAAAAATGTTCTTGAGTACACAGAGATCAGTGATTTCTTTGCTGAGCTTAGCTTAAATGAAGACCAGATGGATAACGTACTTGAGGTCCTTGAAAATTCAGGAATCGACGTTCTCAGAGTTTCTGAGAGTGATGATGACGATATTCCCGATGATGATGAGATGATGCTCTCCGAAGAGGATGAGGTTGATATGGAGAATATCGATCTCTCTGTTCCGGATGGAATCAGTATCGAAGATCCTGTAAGAATGTATCTTAAGGAAATCGGTAAGGTTCCGCTTCTTACAGCAGATCAGGAGATCAATCTTGCAAAAGAGATGGAAGCAGGACTTGAGGCTGAGAAGGAACTTGCAGAGAGCAAGGAGAACGGAACAAAGCTTTCTCAGGCTAAGCTTGATAAGCTTGAGATGGCTATCTATAAGGGAAATGAGGCTAAGAAGCGTCTTGCAGAGGCAAACCTTCGTCTCGTTGTAAGTATCGCAAAGAGATATGTCGGAAGAGGAATGCTTTTCCTTGACCTTATCCAGGAAGGTAACCTCGGTCTTATCAAGGCTGTAGAGAAGTTCGATTTCCGTAAGGGATTCAAGTTCTCAACATATGCTACATGGTGGATCAGACAGGCTATCACAAGAGCTATTGCCGATCAGGCAAGAACCATCCGTATTCCTGTACATATGGTTGAGACTATTAACAAGCTTATCCGCGTTAGCCGTCAGCTCCTTCAGGAACTCGGACGTGAGCCTATTCCTGAGGAAGTGGCAAAAGAGATGAATATGCCTGTTGAGAGAGTAAGAGAAATCCTTAAGATCTCTCAGGAGCCTGTATCACTCGAGACACCTATCGGTGAAGAGGAAGACAGCCATCTTGGTGATTTCATTCAGGACGACAACGTTCCTGTACCTGCAGACGCAGCTGCATTTACTCTTTTGAAGGAGCAGCTCGTTGAAGTTCTCGGAACTCTTACAGAGCGTGAGCAGAAGGTACTCAGACTTCGTTTCGGTCTTGATGACGGAAGAGCAAGAACTCTTGAAGAAGTAGGTAAGGAATTCAACGTAACCCGTGAGCGTATCAGACAGATTGAGGCTAAGGCACTCAGAAAGCTTCGTCATCCAAGCCGTAGCCGCAAGCTCAAGGATTATCTTGATTGATGAATATGACTAATACAAATATTGATGCAAATAATGACGTGGCGCTCAAGATGTCTGTCCGCCTGAAAGAAATAGCAGAGCTTCTCAGAGGACCCAAGAAGCTGAAAGCGGCAGATGTCGGATGCGATCACGGCTATGTATCCATATATCTCGTTACACATGGCATTGCCGATTCTTGCATTGCCATGGATGTAAGGAGCGGCCCTCTTTCTGGGGCAAAAGAAAATGTTGCTGAATACGGCCTTTCCGGCGTTATAGAGACACGTCTTTCAGACGGGGTAAAAGAACTTAAACCCGGCGAAGCGGATTCTCTTGTGATTGCGGGTATGGGAGGAAATCTCATGCGCAGGATCATTGAAGAGGGAAAGCCAAAAGAGCTCGGAATTAAGACGGCTGTTTTGCAGCCACAGTCTGATATAGCAGATTTCAGACAGTTCCTTAGAGACAGTGGATACGTGATAACTGACGAGAAAGTGATCGAAGAGGATGGGAAATTCTATTTTCCTATGAAAGTTGCAATGGAAGAGACATCCTCTGCTGAAGATCAGGAAGATTCATTTAAAAGAGCATGTGATCTTTTAACCAGGGCAGATGAAAATACCGGCAAAGAGCAGCTTCTTAGAATATGCAATAGGTACGGAGAGTGTAATATCTTAAATGCGGATATGACTTTGAAAAGGTACCTGCTTCATGGCAAGAAAGTATGCGAATCGATATTAAAGAGCCTCGATGAAAAAGAGCATGCTGACAGAATTCTTGAAATACAAAATGAACTTTCGGATATAGATACTGTTTTAAAGACAATGCAGTGAGTTTAAAAAGGAGAACGGTATGCCTATTATAACGATCAATAATGTAGCTAAAGAATACAAAAAAGGCACTAAGTTTGAAGATATAGCAAAAGAGTACCAGTCAGAGTGCAAGTACAGGATCGCGGCAGTTCTTTTTAACGGCAAGATAAGAGAACTCATGAAGGAAGTAAAGAAGGACGGAGAAGTATCGTTCCTTACTTTTGGAGACAATATCGGTCATAAGACCATGAGAAGAACCGCAGTTATGATGTTTGTAAAGGCAATAAGAGACGTTGCCGGCAAGGACGAAGCTTCTGCTGCAAAGATAGAGTTTCTTATCTCAAACAGCTATTACTGCACACTTCACGGAAAGACCGAAGTTACAGATGAGCTTGTAAAAAAGATCTCTGACAGATTCCAGGAGCTCATCGATCAGAAAATTCCGATAACAAAGAGCGTTTATCCTATCGATGACGCCATTGAACTCTTTAAGAAGATGGGAATGGCCGATAAGGTTGCGCTGTTAAAATACAGAAGAAGTTCTGAGATAAATATTTACAAGCTCGAGGACTTCTATGACTATTTCTACGGCTATATGCTCCCCAACACTTCATATATCGAGCATTACAACATCTCGAGAAACGGCGATGGCATTATGCTTAAGCTTCCTTCAAGGATGTGTCCCGATAAGCTTATTGTGTCCGAGCCCAGAGAAAAGCTCTTTAACACAATGAAGCTTGCGAGCGAGTGGGGAAGAATGATGGGAATCGACAATGTCGGTGACCTCAACAACCGTGTCTGCGAGGGCAGGATCAATGAGATGATACTTATTCAGGAATCTCTGCAGGAGAGAAGAATAGGTGAGATCGCACAGAAGATTCAGGAGCGCAAGGACGTTAAGTTTGTTATGATCGCAGGTCCCAGTTCATCGGGAAAGACCAGCTTTGCAAACAGACTGTCAATCCAGCTTTGTACTTACGGACTTAATCCTCATCCGATAAGTCTTGATAATTACTTTGTAAACAGAGAACTTACGCCTCTCAATGAGGATGGAAGCTACAACTTCGAGTGCCTCGGAGCGATGGATATAGAGAAGTTCAACGAGGATATGACAGCTCTTTTACGCGGTGAGGAAGTTGAACTTCCCGAGTTTAATTTCATCACGGGAAAAAGAGAGATGAACGGCAATTTCCTCAAACTCGGAGACAACGATATTCTTGTTATTGAGGGTATTCACGGACTTAACGAGAAGATGTCTTATGCGCTTCCCGCTGAGTCAAAGTTTAAGATCTATATAAGCGCGCTTACAACGCTCAGCATCGATTCACACAACAGAATTCCTACAACAGACGGAAGACTTCTTAGAAGGATCGTAAGAGATGCAAGGACAAGAGGCGCTTCTGCAAAGAAGACAATAAGCATGTGGGCATCTGTTCGCGCGGGTGAAGAGGAAAATATTTTCCCATTCCAGGAAGAGGCTGACGAGATGTTCAACTCAGCACAGATATATGAGCTTGCTGTAATCAAGCCTTACGCTGAGCCGCTTCTTTTCTCGATTGAAAAGGGTGAGCCTGAGTACTATGAGGCAAAGAGGCTTCTTAAGTTCCTTGATTACTTTGTAAGTGTAGACAGCTCAATGCTTCCGAGAAACTCTATTTGCAGAGAATTTGTTGGCGGAAGCTGCTTCAAGGTTTGACGGCAATGAAATATTGTAAGGAATATTGGGATGATGTGAGGCTTGTAGCCGGAAGCATCCCCGGAATAGATAAACTTTATAACAAAAAGATTCTTATCACGGGTGCAACAGGGATGCTCTGTTCACCTGTGGTTGACATCATAGCTTTTTTGAACAGGGAAAAGAACGCAGGGATCAAGCTTACGATCGCGGGAAGAAGCGAGCAAAGATGCAGCGAGAGATTTAAAGATGCTCTTGAATCCGGCGATTATGAGTTTGTTCAGTATGATGCGAACTCCGCTTCTAAGCCCGATGTGAAAGCTGATTACATAATTCACGGGGCGAGCAATGCAGACAACAAGAGGTTTCTAAAAGAGCCTATTGAGACTCTTTTGTCCAACATAATAGGACTTAAAGCGCTTCTTGATCTTGCGGCTGATAACAAGGGCAGCAGGCTTTTGTTTGTTTCTTCAAGTGAAGTATACGGAAACAGAGAGCGCTTTTCCTACGATGCCGATGGCGAGATAGCTGAGGATGAATACGGATATGTTGACATCCTGAGCTCCAGATCATGCTATCCTTCGGGAAAGAGGGCAGCAGAGAGCCTGTGTGCAAGCTATATAGATGAATACGGCGTCGACGCTGTTATAGTTAGACCGGGATATATCTACGGACCTACGATAAGCGCATCGGACAGCAGAGCTTCTGCGGCATTTACGCATGATGCTGCTGCCGGAAGAGACATCGTAATGAAGAGCAAAGGAGACCAGCAGAGGTCATATTGCTATATGCTTGACTGTGCGTCGGCTCTTTTGAGCGTGCTGTTAAACGGAGCGTGCGGCGATGCGTACAACATTTCGAACAAGGATTCAATCGTGTCTATTAGGGATGTTGCGGAGTGCCTCGCCAAAGAGAGCGGTGTGAATGTTGTATTTGAGATTCCCACAGATGCAGAAAAAAAGAGCTTCAACCCTATGAAGAATTCGGTTCTTGATGCTACGAAACTCGAAAATCTCGGGTGGAAAGCTCATTTTAGTCTTGATGAAGGAATAAAGAGAACACTTAAGTTCTTATAAGAATACTTTGACCTGTTCAAGGTATTTCAATATCGCTGACGGGAAGGCAGATGCAGGCACCGTCAGATTTCTGAAGAAGAATTCCATGGTAATGTCCGGTGGCGTCGAATAATCCGCTTCCGGACATTCCTTCTTCTACGTCGCACATGCAGTAGATTACGTCGATTCCAAGAACGGGATTAAACACCGAGGGAGTATCGACGATTCCAAGCGAAGACGACTTTGTAAGCGTATCTATTATGAATATTTTTTCTTCCCATTCGGGAAGATCTTTTGAAGGACGCACACTTCTGTAAGGGTGTGTTCCTTTTTTTGTTGCCTCTTTTACAAGGGCACTGTCTATTTCGATAAGAGCAATATCTTTTTCATCATCTCTGAATGTAACCGTACCTTCGAATGATACACCGTCAAAGAATGTGACTTTGCAGTTTTCCTCCGCTGCGACATGCGATGCGGTGAGGACTCTTGTTTTTTTCTCCGTAATCTCCCAAATGTTTCCGCTTCCCATATAGTCGCCCGATTCAATCTGCGTCGAAGAAGGATAGACGTTGTCGTAAGCGGCGTATATATCAGCCTGTCCTTGCGGGATTTCTTTAGTCATATAGCGCTTTATCGGCGTGTTTTCATCGTAGAAGATCTTTATAAAATGAGGAAACACAATGATGATAATAAGAACAATTATAATCGGAATAAAATTTTTTATTTTTTTTGGTATTTTTTGCAACATTTCACTTTCCTCTGTTGTGTATAAAGTAAAGCAGCCAAATTATTATAACAAAAAGCTGCGCGGAGGGAAAATTTATGAAAAAGACAATTAAAAAGGGTATTAATGGAATTGTGAGCATGGCGCTCGCGACAAGCTTACTGGTTGGATGCGGCGGAGCAAATAACGGTGCTGCGGCTACTGAGGCGGAGAGCCCGTCGTATTCCGATCAGTCCAAGGGAGTTTATGATTTTAACTCGGCTGATTCTACTGAAGGTGCATGCGATACCTGCGCAGAACCCGGATATGAGTATTATCCGATCGAGAACAGCGAAACCTATGAGAAACCCGATGAAAACGGCGCTACGCTTGTAAGTGTCAATCCTTTGTCGACGTTTGCGATGGATGTAGATACTGCATCATATGCAAATGTAAGAAGGATGATCGAGGATGGCTACGGAAAAGGTAATATTCCTGCGGATGCGGTAAGACCTGAAGAATTTTTGAACTATTTTTCATATGACCTGAATTCACCTAAGAAGGGTGATGCATTCGGCATAACAACTGAGATTTCAGACTGTCCGTGGAACAAGGATCATAAGATGATGTTCGTCGGATTGAAGACGGGAGATATAAATACAGAAAAGCTTCCTCAGAGCAATCTTGTTTTCCTGATCGATGTATCGGGATCCATGCGCTCTGAAGATAAGCTTCCTCTTCTTAAAAAGAGTATGAATGAGTTTGTTGACAATTATACGGGTGAGGGAACGGTGTCGATCGTCACTTATTCGGGAGAAGAGAGAGTGCTTCTCGAGGGAGAGAACCTTGCTGATAAGGACAAGATAAAGAGAGCAATAAATAGCCTTAGCGCGAGCGGATGCACCAACGGACAGAGTGGAATGGAGAGAGCGTACCAGATCGCTGCCGACAATTTTGTTGAGGGCGGAGTGAACAGAGTTATCATGGCGACAGACGGCGACCTTAACGTTGGAATATCCGATCCCGACGAGCTTGAGAATTTTATAAAAGAGAAAAAAGAGACAGGTGTATTTTTATCAGTACTCGGCTTTGGTACAGGAAACATCAAGGACGCAAGTTTGCAGAGACTTGCCGATTGCGGAAACGGTAACTATTCTTACATCGATTCCATGATGGAGGCTAAGAAGGTTCTCGTTGAAGAGATGAGTTCTACAATGGTGACAGTTGCAAAAGATGCAAAGATCCAGGTTGAGTTCAATCCAAATAAGGTAAACAGCTACAGACTTATCGGATACGAGAACAGACAGCTTGACGCGGCTGATTTCAACGATGACAAGAAAGACGGCGGAGAAGTTGGTGCAGGACACAGCGTTATAGCACTTTATGAGATCACAACCGCAGACAGCGAGAAGGCAGTAAATCTCAAGTATCAGGAAGGCGACAAAAAGGATTATGGCAATGAGTATGCTACCGTAAACGTTAGATACAAAGAGCCTGAAGGAGCTGATTCAAAGCTTTCAAGCTATACCGTTTCTGATGCAGATGTTAAAGCTGCAAGCGATAATATGAAGTTTGCACAGATGGTTGCTGAGTTTGCACTTATTCTTTCAGACAGCGATTACAAGGGCGATGCAAGTTACGACCATGTTATCGATACATATGCTGAGATAAATAATAAGGACGAGTACAAGGATGAGTTCATTCAACTTGTCAGAATGGTGGCTAAGAGAGCGATATAAATGATATAATATCCGTGTTACCGCTGATTTTTGTTCAGTATTAGGTGATGACATGGGAAAAAACAGAGACAGAGCTGAAGCTCTTTTGGAAAAGTACGGAAATGCCATACTTCGAACGGCGTATTCATACCTTCACAACATGGAGGACGCAGAGGATATTTTGCAGGATACGCTTATACAGTATCTTAAGTCCGACTCCGAATATAATGATGAGGAGCACGAGAAGGCTTGGTTACTGCGGGTGGCGATCAATCTTAGCAAGAACAAAATAAAGTACAACAAGGTCAGGGAAACTGACGAACTAATGGATGAACTGGTTTCCGAAGAAAAAGAGGAGTTATCTTTTGTCTGGGAAGCTGTAAAGTCCCTTCCTGAGAAGTATAGTGAGGTCATTCACTTATATTATCAGGAAGGGTATTCAACTGCCGATATGGCAGCAATCTTGAACAAAAAAGAATCTACCGTCAGGTCGGATTTAAAGCGAGCGCGAGATAAGCTAAAAGAAATTTTGAAGGAGGAATATGACTTTGAGTAAATACAATGAGTTAATGGAAAATATTGTCGTTACTGAAGACATGAAAAGCAGAATCCTTCGAAATATCGAGCTTGAACTTGACGGGGATGATGCAGAGAAAGGTAATGACAAGGTTACACAGGTTGATTTTACAGAGGGAAAAAAGAGTGAATCCAAAGTTATATCAAGTGCGATGCGCGGAAGATGGGCATCTTTGGCAGCTGCGGCAATGGTTCTTGTGCTCAGCGGCATTGTTGTAAAAAGTATTATAGGAGATCCGAGCCATAGCGGTAGCACTGCGGTAATGAGCGAGGACAGTCACGACGCAGCTCCCGCACATGAAGTTATGGAGGGGGCGGCAGCCGAAGAGGCTATGGATTCGACTGATTCGTTTGCAAACGATAAGAGCGCTGACAGTGCAAAGCCTTAGGCAGTTGATTCAGGCATTGCGGCAGCAGGAGAAGCGGAAGATGAAGCTGCTGCAGAGAGTGTGACAAGATTTGAATATGAGGAAAAGACAACTCTTGTAGCGGAATATTCAATCGGTCATACGCCGGCCGTATTCCATCTTGCTCAGGTGAAAAATGTTTCGGGGAATAATATAGCACCGCCTTACTATACCGAGTTTTATCAGGGAAATGTCAAACTTAGATCGATATATCTAAGTGATAACATGATGAGAATGAGTATGGGAGCAGACGAGACTTTCGGCCTTGTCTGGGGATGTCTTCTTGAAAATGAGACGGATGATGTGAGGCTTGTTGTGATCGACCAGAAGAGCCCCGATAAAGATGTACTTTTTGAAAAGACATATACGATGGACGAACTCAAAGCTGCGGCATCGGCACTTCCTGCGGACTACAGCAGAGAGGAGCAGCTCAGCGAACTCTTTGATGATGGCGTGATCACGGAATAATAAAATAGCAATCTTCTCGTAAAAGGCATTAATTGCCTAACCGGAAGATTGCTATTTTTATGTCTTTTTAAAGAGTAGGACTGTAAGCCGGGTTATGTCGTGGATGATCATCTATCTAGGACTGTCGTCGCCGACAGCCTCAAGCGACCCACCTGAAAGCGAACCGGGCCGGCTCATGGCTTTCTTTTCGGTCTTGCTTCGGATGAGGTTTACATGGCTACCGGTGTTACCACCGGCACGGTAGTCTCTTACACTGCCTTTCCACCCTTACGGATCAGTGAGGCGGAGACTCGGAAAGCAAGCTTTCTTCGTTACACGGCATTCGCCGTATAGTTACGTCATGATATGTCGTATTGCACGCAAGCGTGCATACGACAATCATTCCGCAACTAATCCGCCTCATTGCTAACGCGGTATGTTTCTGTTGCACTGTCTCGGGAGTCGCCTCCGCCAGACGTTATCTGGCATCCTGCCCTGTGAAGCCCGGACTTTCCTCTCCCATGCCCTTTCGTCTGCATGGCAGCGATCATCTATCCTACTCAGTCCTATATAATACCATAAAATCAATTTTTTACAACAACTTTTGCAATACCAAACTTAAAGGCATATGATAAAATTAGTTAAGCATGAAAGTGCTTACATCAGGTCAAGATTTGCAAGTTTTTTTAACAAAAACAAACAGACACGGAAAATATTTTCAAGTATCATAGCTGTATCGACTTTAATTAGATTGTTTATTACTGCAACTGCAGTGGAAAAGGAGATGCTATGGAACTTAGAACTGCATGTTCACCCAGAGATGAGAAGAATTACGATACTTCAAGGCTTAGGGAAGAATTTTTAATTGATGACCTTTTTAAGCCTGATGAGATTAAGCTTGTATATAGCCAGTTTGATAGGATCATTACCGGATCGGCGGTCCCTGTTAATAAGGAATTACACCTTACAGCGGGAGATGAGCTCAGAGCGGAATATTTTTTGCAGCGCCGGGAAATGGGCGTTATCAATATAGGCGGAGACGGGCTTATTGTCATTGATGGCAAGAAGTATGATGTTGGCTACAAACAGGGCATGTATATAGGAATGGGAGCAAAAGAGATTTCTTTTGCAAGTAAGGATGCTACAAAGCCTGCGAAATTCTATATCAACAGCGCACCTGCACACAAGACTTATCCGACAGTCCTCATCAAGAGAGAGGGCACACCTTCGGATGATGTTGTCATTATCAAAGATGAGAACAAGAAGGAACTTGGAAGTCTTGAACAGTCCAATCACAGAGTTATCAATAAATATATTCTCCCCGGACAGGTAGAATCTTGTCAGCTCGAGATGGGAATGACCGAACTTAAGCCCGGTAGTGTTTGGAACACTATGCCGTGCCACACACATGACAGGAGAATGGAAGTATATCTTTACTTTGATATTCCTGAAGATGCGCTCATTATGCATTTTATGGGAGAGCCCACTGAGACAAGACACATTGTCATGAGAAATGAGCAGGCTGTTATCAGCCCCAGCTGGTCTATCCATTCGGGATGCGGAACACAGGCGTACACATTCATCTGGGGTATGGTCGGAGAGAACCAGGATTTCGACGATATGGATGATTGTGATATGGCAGAGCTTAAGTAATCGGAGGTATTGATATGCAGGACTTTTTGAAAAATTTTTCACTTGAAGGCAAGGTGGCATGGGTCACAGGCGCTTCATACGGACTTGGCCTTGCTTATGCCGTAGCTTTTGCACAGAGCGGAGCTAAGGTAGTATTTAATGATATAAACCGTGAACTTGTTGACAAGGGATTGGCAGAATATGAGAAACTCGGCATCGAAGCATTCGGTGCGGTTTGTGATGTTACGAAAGAAGATCAGGTAAAGGATTTCGTTGCTCAGGTTGAAAAGAATGTGGGAACAATTGACATTCTCGTAAACAACGCAGGAATTATCAAGAGAATCCCCATGATCGATATGACTGTTGAACAGTGGAATCTGGTAATTGATGTAGACCTCACAGGTCCGTTTATCTGTTCCAAGGCGGTTCTTCCCGCAATGATCAAAAAGGGAAGTGGTAAGATCATAAATGCATGCTCGATGATGTCTGAGTTCGGACGTGAGACAGTATCTGCTTATGCAGCAGCAAAGGGCGGACTTAAGATGCTCACAAGAAATATCTGTTCCGAGTACGGACAGTACAATATTCAGTGTAACGCCATCGGTCCCGGATATATTGCAACTCCGCAGACAGCTCCTTTAAGAGAGAAACAGCCTGACGGATCAATGCATCCTTTCGACAGGTTTATCCGTTCCAAGACACCGGCTCAGAGATGGGGCAAGACAGAAGATCTTATGGGACTTGCAGTGTTCCTTGCTTCGCCCGCATCCGATTTTATTAACGGTCAGGTGATCTACATCGACGGAGGAATTACGGCTTATATCGGACAGGATCCCGGCAATCTGGATCCCTCTAAGATGCAGGATGTGGACTGATACAAAGCTATAGTTTTGTTTTGTCCATTAGTTAATAAAGAAAGGCGAAAAAAATGGATAAGATTTGTGAAGAACTTTACAAAATTGGTATTGTGCCCGTAATCGCGATCGACGATGCGAAGGACGCAGCTCCTCTTGCAGAGGCACTCATTAAGGGCGGACTTCCCGCAGCAGAGGTTACATTCCGTACAGCTGCAGCTGAGGATGCTATTAAGATAATTTCTGAGAAATATCCCGAGATGATCGTTGGTGCAGGAACTGTTCTCAACGCAGAGCAGGCTGATCGCGCAAAGGCTGCAGGAGCTAAGTTCATCGTTAGCCCCGGATTCAACAGATCAAATGTTGAGTATATTCAGAGCATCGGTGTACCGGTAGTTCCCGGAACAGCAACACCCGGTGAGGTAGAGCAGGCTATAGAGCTTGGTCTCGATTGCGTAAAATTCTTCCCTGCCGAGCAGAATGGCGGTATTGCCAAGATTAAGGCTATGGCAGCTCCTTATACAAAGATGCACTTCATGCCTACAGGTGGTGTAAACAAGAACAACCTCAATGATTACCTTGGATTCAATAAGGTATTCTGCTGTGGCGGAAGCTGGATGGTTAAGAAGGATCTTATCTCAGCAGGTAAGTTCGATGAGATAGAGGCTATGACAAGAGATGCAGTTAATGCAATGCTCGGATTCACTATGAAGCACATCGGAATCAACGAGACAGATGCAGCAGCTGCTGAGTCAGTAGCAGACAAGTTTGATTCACTCTTTGGATTCACAAAGAAGGTTGGCAATTCTTCAGTATTTGCAGGCAGCGTGATCGAAGTTATGAAGGCAAAGGGACGTGGAGCAAACGGACACATTGCTATCGGAACAAACAACGTGGACAGAGCTGTTTATCACCTTGGTAAGCAGGGCGTTAAGTTTGATGAGTCATCATTTAGCTATGATGCTGACAACCACCTTAAGGTTGCATATCTTGCTGACGAGTTCGGCGGATTCGCTGTACATCTTGTAAAAAACTGAGCTGTTTTTATTAAAAGAATTGTTATATAGAGAGAGGAAAATAATATGTCAAAGAAAGTTGTTACATTTGGTGAGATCATGCTGCGTTTGCAGCCCGATAATTATTTAAGATTTGTTCAGGTTGACCACCTTGAAGCTACATTTGGTGGCGGAGAAGCTAACGTATCTGTTTCTCTTGCAAACTATGGACTTGATTCTGTATATGTTACAAAGCTTCCTAAGCATGAGATTGGTCAGGCAGCTGTTAATTCACTCAGAAAGTACGGAGTTGATACATCTAAGATCGCAAGAGGCGGTGACAGAGTTGGTATCTACTACAACGAGAAGGGTGCTTCACAGAGAGGTTCAAAGTGCATTTACGACCGCGCACATTCAGCAATTGCTGAGGCAGTTCCTGCTGACTTCAACTGGGATGAGATCTTCGAGGGTGCTGAGTGGTTCCACTTCACAGGAATTACTCCCGCTGTAAGTGATTCTCTTGCAGAGATCACACTTGAAGCTGCTAAGAAGGCTAAGGAGCATGGACTTACAGTTTCTTGCGACCTTAACTACAGAGGAAAGCTCTGGAGCAAGGAGAAGGCAGGCAAGGTTATGGCTGAGCTTTGCCAGTATGTTGATGTATGTATCGCTAACGAAGAGGATGCTGATGACGTATTCGGAATCAAGGCTTCTTCAACAGACGTTACAACAGGTAAGCTTAATAGAGAAGGCTACATTGAAGTTGCTCAGAAGCTTACAGAGAGATTTGGATTTAAGAAGGTTGCTATCACACTTCGTGAGTCTATTTCAGCTAATGACAACAACTGGAGCGCAATGCTTTACACAGACGGTCAGGCTTATTTCTCAAAGAAGTATGCACTTCACATCGTTGACCGTGTTGGCGGCGGAGATTCATTCGGCGGCGGACTTATTTACAGCTGCGTAAACGGATTTGATCCTCATGCAACAATTGAGTTCGCAGTTGCTGCTTCTGCACTCAAGCATTCTATCGAAGGCGACTTCAATCTTGTTACCGTTGATGAGGTTAACAAGCTTGCAGGCGGCGATGGATCAGGACGTATTCAGAGATAATTGTTTTTTTATAAATTTTTTTTAATAACATTAGCACCGCGCATTGTTAAATGTGCGGTGTTTTTTGTATAATGTATATGCGAAAGTTTGAAACAAAGTATTATGTGAGGAATCGGGAACATGAAATTTGATAAGACAGTCAATACATTCTTGACTTTATTATCGATATTGATGATATTGATAACAGCATTTTATGTAGAAAGACTTTTTACCGAAAATAACGTTTCATCTGTGTATACAAGTAAATTGAGTCTTAC
>JAFZQT010000092.1 GCA_017620235.1 Butyrivibrio sp.
ACTCACTTAAATCTGCCAAATCCGCAAAAAAGATCGGATAACGCTCGATAAAGTCTTTCAAAATAGCACACGCCAATTCCCTAAACTGAGGATGAGCAGCCTTAGAGGTCCTCAACCTTAAAAGATTTCTCCAACTTCTTATATCTAATGAGGCCACAATTTCTGTCTTTAAAGAATTGGGAAGCACACTCCTTGCCTCCTGTGGAGATGCACCTAAATTAAGCAGTTCAAAATACTTTTTTTCTGCATACTCCATTGCCTCTTGCCATATAAGATATTTTCTTTTATCTGTTTCATTGTTAAGATCATATTTAAATCCGGTAGATATATCAATGCAAGTAATCTGGTTCCCATATTTATCCTTAGAATAATTACAATAGCGTGTGCTCTCTTGCGAATAACTGGCAATCCGATGACGAACTAACTCGTGTGACACACCTCTATCACAGATAAATTTTACGGTAATACTGCCATGTTCAACAACTGATTCATGCCCATTTTTCAAAATATTCCCGATAAACTTCTCAGCAGACCCTGCCTTTATACGGTCTTCACTTTTGTAACATACTCTTCCGATATATTCAATTTTTTTCAATAGTTCCTCATATTTCGGGGCATCAATTAGTTCAAAATGTGCATATTCAGTAATCACAACCATCTTCCTCCTTTAGCTGGGTTTTGACATTTTCAAGTATAATCTTGTACTCTTCTAACACTTGATTATCATTGAGTATTTCATCTGCCTCACAGAATAAGCGCTGAACTTGTTTTAAATCGCCTTTTTGGTGATAATTCAAAATCATCGTTAGGATAAGTTTTAACATTTTTCCAATGTCATTATTTCTTTTAAAAATTGAAAAAGCATTTTCATAGCACACAGCAGAATTCTCATGATCCCCTGATGCTTCAAAGAGGATACCTTCATTAACATAGCACACAGCAAGTTCATTTTCCATGTCTGTTGATTCATCCGTAGTCATAATCATCATTCGGCAAAAATCTTCAGCCTTACGTATCTTGGCAGCGGCTTTTTGTATATCACCTTTCTTTCTAAATGCAAGGCATAATTGTCTATATGCAATCAGATATTCTTTAGCAAAGTACCTTTTATAGTCTTTTGCCTGTTCAATTGCATTTACCAATTCAGTAATAGCGGTATCAAAGTCTTCTTCCACAATAGACTCTTTGGCATTCTCTAGTGCCTCCACTAAAGAAAGCCCCACCTCTTCTTTAGTCAATTTCGACATAAGTCTAACCTCATTAAGTCAAAAAAACCTATTATTGTTTACCGTATATTCTTTTGTAAAGTATAACATATATATAATCATTATACAATAAATCGAGTCAACACTGCGATCTAACCTAAATTGCAAAATTAAATTCTACTCCTTCTTTCCGCGGTAGATTTTACATTTGTACGAGTTGCATTTACTTCTGCATATCTTTTATGATAGTCCTGCTTCCGCAGACGGCGGAAGGAGACGAATCATGAGTAAGTATATTCCAGGCAACCACAAACATCTCACTACACTGTGAACTTTGCAAAAAAGTTACACTAAATGCTGTCAGGGATTCAGAAACGTCATGATTTCAGCAAAACTTTTGCCGCTTCTCAGGTAAGCGTCCATTATGGTGTCGGTCTCAATCCGACGTTTCTGTTCTTCCAGGTTCTTGAGCCTGTCTGCCAGTTTGTTATACCTGTCCTGCAGTTTTGACATATCAGACTTTATTTTTGTGATCTCGGCATCAATTGATTCAGTTGATTTCTTCCTCGCCATCGTCCGGCTCCTCCCTGTTCATGAGCGACTGGCTGCTGGCCAGCAGTTTACTGATTTCTTCCGCGCTGCTGCTGATATTGGTCTCGTCAAGGCCGAAGGAACTCAGTATAACCTTCTGCGTTTTTGTGACCGCGTGGTCCAGCTTATAGCGCCCGCCATTCCGGCGGACCATCTCGATCTTCTCAAGCTCCCGGATCGCTGCGGGGACGGTCATGTATTTCTGCTTTGATTCCATCCGGATCATCTGCTCTTTAAGGAGGTTGTAGATCCGGTTGCGGACGATCAGAGCCACAAATTCGATAAATATCTTGGATGACATACTGCGTGATGACTGTATCCGCTCGCTCCGGGAACCTATGAAGGTCTTGTCGCTGCGGAAGAGCTTCTCGGAGATATCCCGCCCCTTATACTGGATCAGTGCCTGTGAAGCCGCCATCTTTTCCGATGTGATGATGCAGAAATAACCGCACAGCCGCAGCTGTTCCTCTATTACATCGGCCCGCTCATCGGCTCCAAGGAAGACCCCCTTCCTGCTGTAATGAAGATGGAAGTAGTCCTGGTAGGCTTTGCCGAACTTTTCTTCCTTCCCGACGCGCTTGTCCATGAACTGGCGGAGCTTTTCAATCCTCTGCTCCAGGAGCTCCCGCTCGCCGGCCTGCTTGGACGGGTTGTAGTAGATATGGAAATATCTGTCCTTCGTGTCATCCTCATAAAGCCTTGCCATGACCGTGGTACCGTAGACTTTATAGGCGCGGATCGCTGCATCCACTTTGTTTCAAAAGACCCCTGATTGTCCAGGACCAGCGAGGACACAAGCGACCTGCGGCCCTTGCACATGATGATG
>JAFZQT010000093.1 GCA_017620235.1 Butyrivibrio sp.
GCACGTATCAACTGCTCTACGACAGCCATAATAACCCTCCTGAGATTTGGTGCTAATAATAGTTAGTAATATTATAATTCATATCAGTCCAATTATAAACTTAAAATTCACTTATTTTTTTGACGTCTTTTTGGCACTTTTGATACTTTTCTTTGTAGCGGGTTTCTTGGTTGTCACTGAAGTCTTGGTTTTAAGTGCTCTCTTGGGCTTGGTTGTCTTTACAGCTACCTTCTTTACTGAGGTTTTCTTACCGTCAGCGGAAACAAATACGATCTTCTTGTCCTTTAATGACACCGTAACATCGCTTCCTGCCTTAATATTGCCCTTTAGGAGTTCTTCTGCCATAGCATCCTCGATTGCTGACTGAATAGCTCTCTTAAGAGGTCTGGCACCCATTTTAGCATCAGAATGTTTCTCAATAAGGAACTTCTTAACTGCAGGCGAAATAGTGAGATTGATATTCATCTGCTCCTTGCATCTCTTGCTGAGATTGCGTGAAAGAAGCGTAACAATATCCATCATCTCCTTCTCTGTGAGGGTATGGAATACCTGTATCTCATCAATACGGTTGATGAATTCAGGCTTAAAGAGCCTCTTTACTTCCTCCATTACTCCGGACTTCATATCTTCATAGTCCTTCTTGGCATCATCGCCTGCGCCAAATCCAAGCTTCTTGGGATCTACGATCTTCTGTGCGCCGACATTTGATGTCATTATGAGGATAGTATTCTTAAAGCTTACCTTACGTCCTTTTGCATCAGTTATATGCCCGTCATCAAGTACCTGAAGAAGTACATTGAATATATCAGGATGTGCCTTCTCGATCTCATCAAACAGAATTACTGAATACGGATGTCTTCTTACTTTCTCGCTAAGCTGGCCGCCCTCATCATATCCAACGTATCCCGGAGGTGATCCGATCATCTTTGATACGGAATGGCCTTCCATATACTCTGACATGTCCACTCTGATAAGTGCATTCTCATCACCAAACATAGCCTCAGCAAGAGCCTTTGAAAGCTCTGTCTTACCTACACCTGTAGGACCAAGGAACAGGAATGAACCGATAGGTCTGTTAGGATCCTGGAGACCTACCCTTCCTCTTCTGATGGCTTTTGAAATAGCCTTAACGGCATCTTCCTGTCCGATAACTCTCTTATGAAGAACAGACTCAAGTTTAAGGAGCTTCTCCGACTCCTTCTCCGCGATCTTCTTAACAGGGATTCTTGTCCACTGTGCCACAACTTCCGCTATATCATTCTCATTTACAACAAGACCTGATGTAAGCGCCTTTTTCTTATCTGAATTCTTAACTCTGTTATACTTGGCAATGAGCTTTTTCTGCTCGTTGTTAAGCTGTCCAGCAAGATCAAAATCGTCATTCTTAAGCGCTTCCTCAATCTTGTGGTCATATTCAGCGATGCCATCCTCAACTTCTTTGAGCTTAGGTGACAGTCCAACTGTGTGAAGTCTTACAGCAGATGCAGCCTCATCGATAAGGTCGATTGCCTTATCCGGAAGGTTTCTGTCATTGATATATCTCTCAGAGAGCTCAACGGCCGCCTTGATAGCTTCAGGAGTGATTGTAACCCTGTGATGCTCCTCATACTTGCCGACTACGCCCTTCAAGATCTCTTCTGCCTCTTCCTTAGTGGGTTCATCCACATTAACAGGCTGGAAACGTCTCTCAAGCGCTGCATCCTTCTCTACATATTTGCGGTACTCAGTGATAGTTGTTGCTCCAATCATCTGAATCTCGCCTCTTGCAAGAGAAGGCTTTAATATATTCGATGCATCTATAGCGCCCTCTGCTCCGCCGGCACCGATAAGCGTATGCATCTCATCAACGAAAAGAATTATATTTCCATCATCAATAACTTCTTTAATGACTTTCTTGATTCTTTCCTCAAATTCACCTCTGTACTTGGATCCCGCGATCATTCCCGAAAGATCCAAAGTAACAAGCCTCTTATCCTGCACAGTAAAAGGCACATTACCGGAAACAATCCTCTGTGCAAGTCCTTCAACAACTGCAGTCTTTCCGACACCGGGCTCACCTATAAGACAAGGATTATTCTTTGTCCTGCGGCTAAGTATCTGAATAACTCTCTGAATTTCTCTTTCTCTTCCGACTACGGGATCAAGCTTATTCTCACGTGCAAGAGCAGTCATATCTCTGCTGTACTGAGCAAGGATAGAGCCCTTTCTTCCGCCTCTCGGATTAGCCTTTCTTCCAAGGTCCTCTTTTACAAGATTGGGATCCTCGCCCATTGCAGCCAGAGTTTCTGCATATATCTTCTGTACAGGCACATTAAGTGTGCTGATAAGTCGTACAGCCACATTCTCACCCTCTTTTATCAGGGCTAAAAGAATATGCTCGGTTCCGGTCTTATCTGCCTTAAAGCGCTCTGACATGATATGCGAATCCTCAAGAACCTTCTCTGCTCTCGGAGAAAAGCCGTCTCTGTCCAGAGTACGCACGCTACTTCCGGGAACGATAAGATCCTTGATCATATCCATCATTCTGGATTCATCTATGCCGTTATCGATAAGGATTCTGGAAGCCACGCTTCCGTCCTCAAGGATAAGTCCCATAAGAATATGCTCGGTTCCAACATAATTAAGTTTTAAATTTCTTGCTGTTTTCTTGGCGAGTCTGAGTGCATCCTCTGCCATGACAGTGAACTGATCATTCATATCCTATCTATCCTTTCGTAATTATCATAAAGCTTATCTACAAGTTCATGTATTTCGTCTCGATCTATTCCCTTACAAATTGCCCTTGCAAGAACTACCGCAAGCTCTGACTGAGCCTCCTGAAGTGCCTGCAATCTATTGATATCAATTGCGATTATCGCGCCACGCCTTCTGTCAATCTTCACAAAGCCCTCTCTCTGAAGGATCGAATAAGCCTTATTGACAGTATGCATATTGATGCCAATAGTTTCCGCAAGTTGCCTCACGCTGGGAAGCTGCTCTCCCTCACGAAATTGAGACGTAGCTATGCCCAAAATGATCTGATTACAAAGCTGAATATAGATAGCTTCATCACTGTTAAAATCAATTTCTATGATCATCTCCGCCTCCTGTTGCATACTTGTGATACATTTAGTATAACACGTGATACAGATTCGTCAAATTATTGTATAAAAAGACAGAAAAAAGCGCTAACCTTCGAATCTAATCGATGGCTAGCGCCTTGTTTTGTCTCAATATTCTAATTATCTGTCATCATCGTCGAGATCAAGGAACTCAAACTCGAAATCGTCGTCATCACCAAGGAAATTCTTTGCTCTTCTTGTTGAAGGCTCCTCCTGTACGGAATCATCCGATCTCATGCGTCTTTCTGACGGCTGTCTTTCCTCGTATCTTGCATCTGCGTATGCTGAATCATCATCTCTTCTGGAAGGTCTTACAGTTCTCTCCTCAACACTTCTTGAAGGACGTTCTTCAACCTGATCGTCTGCTCTCCTTCTTAAAGGACGTTCACCTCTTGAAGGTCTTACAGTTCTTTCGTCATCAGCAGGCGCTGCAGGTCTTCTTGAAGGCCTTTCATCATCAGAAGCAGCTGTTCTTCTTGAAGGTCTCTCATCATCTTCTTCAACTGCTGCTCTTCTTGCAGGTGCTCTGCGGCTTTCACGAGGCTCTTCCTCTTCTCCTCTGGGACGTCTTCTTCCCTTAGGTCTCTCCTCTTCTTCCTCGTCATCATCTCTGCGGCTATCTCTTGCAGCACCGCGAGAACGCTTCTTTGACGGAGCTGAGTAACGATCATACTCTTCTTCCTCATCCTCATCTTCATCATCTTCGTCCTCTTCCTCATCATAATAAGCTGCATCTCTGAGCCTGAGTGCGAGAATAATAACTATAACAAGCAGTACCGCTGCAGTCGCACCAACTGCAAATATAATCTTTTGTAAAGCTTTCAGTTTATCATGAAATTCCTTAGCCTGTTTTGCAAGCTGAACAATCTGTGGAATCTGCATCTGCTGAGGTTTTTCTGAGTCAGTAAAATCGTTGAGATGCCATGTACCGTCATCATATGAAATGGAATACCGTCCGTCTCCGATTTCCTCAGGAGCTAAAGGCTCTCCGCCACTCTGCGAATCAGTTTCCGCTGACTCCTCGCCTGTTTCATCACCGGCATCTTCAGTACCGATCACATCATCAACAGCTCCAAGTTCAGCAATTACATCAGGGCTCGCATCCTCATCGGAAGGAGCATCTGTCTGCTCAGATTTAACAGATTTTGAAGCTACAACCGGTGTCTCCGAAACAAGATCGCTTCTGACAAAACCTTTTGAACCGTTTTCTCCGAAAGTAATCTCATACCATTTCTTTCCGTCTGAGCCTTTTGTTTCACCGGTGATTGTTACAATATCACCTTTTTTTAATTTTCCTACGGCATCTTTATCTGTTCCCGCAGCCTGTCTTACAGTTCCGTTCTCTGCCAGAACTTCTACAGATTTCTGCTCAACAGCTGTTGTACCTGAACCACCTGTGGAATCTCCCGATGATCCGGATCCACCCGACTTGCTTACAAGATCGTTTCGTATATAGCCGTATTCATCGCCTTTAACTTTTATCTTGTACCATATTGTGCCGGACTCGTCTTTCTCCTCATCGATAATATCGACCGTAGCACCTTTTTTTACACTTGATACCTGATCTGATGATGTGCTTGCCGACTTCCTCACTTTTACATTATCTGATGTTACAGTTCCGGTTGTCGTCGTAAATGCGTGCGCACCAATCCCGAAGCCGATAAAAACTGCTAATGACAATGCTAGAGAAAGTATAGTGTTTCTTATTATCTTTTCCATCGTATTCTTCATACAGCCTCCTTTTCAACTTAGGATTTGTGCCATTATACTGCAGGCACTTTTGCAGATCGTATTACTTCTTTGCTTCATCTATCGCTTTACCTATATCGTGGCGCATATACTTGTTATCAAAGCTTACCCACTCTGTTGCTTCGTAAGCTTTCGCACGAGCCTCTTCCAAAGTATCTCCCTTAGCGGTGATACCAAGAACTCTTCCTCCGTTAGTTACGATTCCTTCCGGAGTTTCCTTTGTTCCCGCATGGAAACAATAATATCCGTCCTTGCCCTTGAAGTTCTCAAGTCCGGTAATAAGTTTGCCTTTCTCATAGCTTACCGGATAGCCTTCGCTCGCAAGAACAACACATACGGCTGCCTTGTCTTCAAATTCAAGATCGATCTGATCAAGCTTGCCGTCTATGCACGCATTAAATACATCTATGATATCTGTCTTGAGTCTTGGGAGAACCACCTGCGCCTCGGGATCTCCGAATCTTGCATTGTACTCAAGTACCTTAGGCCCGTCTTGTGTGAGCATGAGTCCGAAGAAGATTACTCCCTTGAACTCTCTTCCCTCACTTGCCATTGCCTCTACAGTTCTGCTGTAGATATTTTCACGGCAGAATTTATCTACTTCTTCCGTGTAGAAAGGACTGGGTGAGAAATTGCCCATTCCTCCGGTATTAAGTCCCGTATCGCCGTCTCCCGCTCTCTTGTGATCCTGCGCTGAAGACATAAGCTTTATTGTCTTTCCGTCTACAAAAGACAATACGGAAACTTCTCTTCCCGTCATAAACTCTTCGATAACCATGTGATTTCCGGCATCTCCGAATTTCTTATCTTCCATGATCTCTTTTACGCCGTCCTTAGCTTCCTCAAGGTTATTACAGATAAGAACACCCTTTCCGAGTGCAAGTCCGTCAGCCTTAAGAACGATAGGGAATTTCGCTGTTTCAAGATATTCCAACGCTTCCCCCGCATTATCAAATGTCTCGTAAGCTGCTGTGGGAATATTGTATTTCTTCATAAGGTCTTTTGAAAAAGCCTTACTTCCTTCAAGTATTGCCGCATTCTTTCTGGGTCCGAAAACTCTGAGTCCTTCTGCTTCGAATGCATCTACGATTCCACCAACGAGCGGATCGTCCATTCCGATAACCATAAGATCGATCTCTTTTTCTTTTGCAAAAGAAACGAGCTTATCAAATTCCATAGGTGTTATCGGCACACACTCAGCAAGTTCAGCAATTCCGCCATTCCCGGGAGCGCAATATATTTTTGAAACCTGAGGACTTCTGGAAACAGCCTCAGCAATAGCATGTTCTCTTCCGCCACCGCCAACAATCAAAACCTTCATGAAAAAATCTTCTCCTCTTCGTATCCTTCAACAATAACTTTGTGATCTTCTACTCTGACCTTGCCGTTTGCGATAAGATCTATCGCCATCGGCATTATCTTCCACTCTGCCTGCTCCATAATTCGCTTCTGAAGCACTTCGGGAGTGTCATCCTGTCTGATCATAACAGGCTTCTGCAATATGATCGGACCTGTGTCCGTCCCCTCATCAACAAAATGAACTGTGGCGCCCGATACACGTACGCCTCTTTTGAGCACCTGCTCATGGACTTTAAGTCCGTAATATCCCGTGCCGCAAAATGCCGGGATAAGCGAGGGATGTATGTTTATTATCTTGTTGGGGAATGCTTTAACAACACATTCCGGAATAACAACAAGACATCCTGCCAAAACAATAAGATCCGGATTCGCATCCTGTAAGATCTTAAGCAGAGCTTGATTGAACTCATCTCTGCTGTCAAATTCCTTAGGGCTCTTAACCGCGTATGGAATACCTGCTTTTTTGGCTCTTTCGATTGCGTATGCATTTGGATTATTGCTGTACACAAGCGAAATCTCTGTGTTCGTGATAGAGCCGTCGGCTATTCCGTCGATTATTGCCTGAAGATTTGTTCCGCCACCGGAAACCATAACTGCTATCTTCATACGAGTTCTACACCCTTCTCACCTGCAACTGCCTTACCTACTACCCAAGCCTTATCACCGGCTGAAGCAATAGCCTTCATTGCAGCATCTACATCACTTGGATCAACGGCAAGAACCATTCCGAGTCCCATGTTGTATGTGTTATACATCATCTGCTCTTCGATTCCGCCCTTTGTCTGCATAAGCTTGAAGATCGGAGGGATATCATAGCTGTTCTTTTCGATCACAGCCTTGATTCCGTCGGGAAGCATTCTGGGAACGTTCTCGTAGAATCCTCCGCCTGTGATATGGCTGCATCCCTTAACCTTAACGCCTGCATTCTTGATTGCCTTCATCATCTTTACATAGATTCTTGTAGGGCAAAGAAGTGTCTCACCGAGAGTAGCACCGAGCTCATCATAATATGTCTCAAGGCTCTCTTTGGTCATATCGAATACTTTTCTTACAAGTGAAAAACCATTACTGTGGACACCGCTTGAAGCAACACCGATAAGAACGTCGCCGTCCTTAATTGTGCTTCCGTCGATCATGTCCTTTCTGTCAACAACGCCAACAGCAAATCCTGCAACGTCGTACTCATCCTCGGGCATAAGTCCGGGATGCTCAGCTGTCTCGCCACCGATAAGTGCTGCGTCAGACTGCTTACAGCCCTCTGCCACGCCCTTAACTATTGCAGCGATCTTCTCAGGAATATTCTTTCCGCATGCGATGTAATCAAGGAAAAATAAAGGTTCACCGCCAGCGCATGCAACATCGTTTACACACATTGCAACTGCATCAATTCCAATTGTATCGTGCTTGTCAAGAAGGAACGCGAGCTTAATCTTTGTTCCGACTCCGTCTGTTCCGGACAAAAGAACCGGATCCTCCATGTCCTTTATCTTACTGAGCGAAAATGCTCCTGAAAAACCACCGAGTCCACCAAGTACTTCAGGTCTGAATGTCTCTTTTACATAACCTTTTATAAGTTCAACAGACTTATATCCTGCCTCAATATCAACGCCTGCCTTTTTGTAATCCAATGCCATAATATTTAACTCCTCGCATTTTGCCTATTTCTGTTCAAAAGATGATCAATAGTTCTTGTATCCGACTTCCTGAAGTCTTGCATCCTTGGCAACAACACCGTCCTTAAGTGATGCAGTGTACTTCTTAAGCTTTTCAAGAAGTGCGGCATCGCCTGTTGCAAGGATCTTTGCAGCAAGTATACCTGCGTTTGCGCCACCGTTGATAGCAACTGTAGCAACAGGAATACCTGTCGGCATCTGAACTATACTGTATAATGAATCACGGCCTCCCAGAGAAGTTGTGTGCATAGGGATTCCGATTACGGGCATGGGAAAAATCGCAGCGCACATTCCGGGAAGATGTGCTGCCATTCCTGCTCCGGCGATAATTACTTTAAATCCCTTTTCTTCTGCAGTCTTCGCATATTCAAAAAATTCATCGGGTTCTCTATGAGCGGATATAATTCTCATATCGTATTCGATTCCGAGCTCCTCCAGAATATCTGCAGCTTTTGCCATAACGGGCATATCTGAATCACTGCCCATTACTATTCCAACTTTTGCCATGTTTTCCTCCATTTTTCTGCTTCAACATTTAGCCACTTGTATCATAGCACAACACAATATATTGTGCCACTTTTTTATTCAACCAATGGTTTTTTTTCTTAC
>JAFZQT010000094.1 GCA_017620235.1 Butyrivibrio sp.
ACCGTTAGGATCCACAGCCACTGTGACTATATGTCTCCTAACGAATTCGAAGAACTATATGAGAGGGTTATGGTTGCGCCTGCTGCATAAGCAGGTAAACCTCTCATTTTAATTTGTACTATTTATTGACATAGGACCATATCTTGATAGCTGTAGCATGTCAATATAACAAGAATCTTATTTTATAACTGTAATCTTAAGGTCTTCGTACTCTGAAGTCAGAGTAAAAGATGCACTTACTCCCTCAGTGACATAAACCGCTCTGTCCTCCGTCACCATAACGAGATCAAATGCCGCAATTCCATTTTCACCTTTTCCGTATTTCTTATAAAAAGCTTCGGCGCCTTTTTCTCCCATTACAAAAAGCGCGGTAGATAGACCGTCGCAGACCATTCCGTCTTTTCCTATAACAGTAACTGAGGCAAGTCCGCTTCTTGCAGGCTTCCCTGTCTTCGGATCGATAATATGCCAGTATCTCTCACCATTTTCTTCAAAAAATCTCTCGTATCCTCCCGAAGTTATGATCGCAATGTCACTTGCATCAATTACTCCGAGTGCTCCGCTCTTGCTGTCGTCAAATGGACTTTTTATCGCAACTCTCCAAGGATTTCCGTCAGGCTTCGTCCCTATACACTCAACATTTCCTCCAAGATTTATAAGTCCCGACTTAACGCCTTTTTCCCTGAAAAAATCTGCAATATACGATCCGGTGTAGCCTTTAACCACGCTTCCCAGATCAATCTGCATTCCGTCTTCTATAGTAACTTTACACGCTTCATCACCTGTGTAATCTACATGCACCTTGTCGTAGCCCACATTTGCAATAAGCTCTTTTAACTCATCATCCGAAGGTACCCTGTAATCGCCTGTAGTAAATCCCCAGGTCTTAAGAACCGGATACACGGATATATCAAGACTTCCGCCCGTAGCATCACAGATCTGAAGCGCCTTTTTCATTATCTTTGTTCCGTTCATAGTAAGCGTTGCACTCTTTTCCCTGTTAAGTTTTCCGATCTCGCTGTCTTCTCTGGTCACGGAAAGAGTATCTTCTATATCTCTTATCTTTTCCCCTGCTTCCGTAAGGAGCTTGTCATCGCCCTGTATCTCAAGCTGCATAATGGTGTCCATCGCAAAGATTGTCGATGTATTTACCTTTTTCCCAAAGCCGCAACCTGTTATAAAAAGCGGAAGTATGCATACCGTTGCCAATGTTCTTATGGCTGTTACATTCATTCTGTTCATATAGTCCTTTTCAACCATTCTCTTTAAATAAATCTCATTCTTACTATAAACAATTACGATGAAGAATAAAAGAATTGATAATTTCAAGTTTTCACTACTGATAAATTTTACTTATTTCCCATTTAATATTTCATCTTGTATAATTCATTCATACCAATCGAGGAGGAAAAACAGTTTATGAAAAAGAGAGTTATTACAAGTCTGATCTTAACAGCAGCCCTTGCACTTGGAGCACTTACAGGTTGCGGATCAAAAGAGGCACAGTCTACAGAGACTGCTACATCAGAAGTCACACAGGCTGAAGCCGATTCAGCATCTGACGCAGACAAGAAGATCACAGTAGGAGCAACACCCGTTCCTCACGCAGAGATTCTTGATAATATTGTAAAAGAAGTTCTTGCAAAAGACGGATGGACACTTGAGACAGTTGTATTCCAGGATTACGTCCTTCCCAACACATCACTTGAAGCAGGCGAGATCGATGCCAACTACTTCCAGACACTTGGCTATCTTGACCAGCAGAACAAAGACGCAGGTCTTCACCTTGCAGCAGTAGCCGGAATTCACATCGAGCCAATGGGTATCTATTCACAGAAGTACACAAAGATTGATGAGATTCCCGACGGCGCAGAGATCGGTATTCCTAACGATCCCGACAACGGTGCAAGAGCACTCGATCTTCTTGTTCAGAAGGGACTTCTTACATCAAAGGGTTCATTCGGTGAAGATGCAAGCTATACAGAGGATTCACTTTCAAAAGATAAGGACGCTAACCCTCACGGATTCAAGATCACACCTCTTGAGGCAGCTAACCTTCCTCTTTCACTTCCCGATCTTGATGCAGCAGCTATCAACGGAAACTACGCACTTGAAGCAGAGCTTCCAGCAAAGTATCCTGCACTTGATATCGAGGAATTTGACGACGAGACAACAGTTAAGAGAACTAACTTCCTTGTAGTTAAGGATGGCGAGCAGGAGTCAGAGAAGATCAAAGCTCTTGTAGCAGCCCTTAAGTCAGACGAAGTTAAGAAATATATCGAAGAGACATACAAGGGAGCAGTTATCCCTTCATTCATCGATCCGCAGTAACTTATTATTGTAGCCAATAACGTAATGATGATATACGAATTGCTCCGTTTCTTCGAAACTCTCGCAATTCTACAACCAGCACTCTGTGGGAGTAGTACTAAACTCGTTCCTCGTTAAGTGCTACTAACCTCGGAAATCGCAAATTTACTACGTAAATTGCTAATTCCTCATGTTTGTTCGGGTCGTTAACTCAAAAAGCTTAACATGCAAGCATGTATGCTTTTTGACTTTCGACCCTATATCATACAAAATCTACCTTTCATACATACGATATGACACGTCTCCTTGCCAGTGACGTGTCATATTTGCTATTTGGAAAGAGTAATGTAATAATAGTAGCGCGGGATAACCTAGTAACGTGGTAGGTTTCCCCTAATATACAAGACAGGTGGTCTGATTATCTATGATACAGATAAAAAACGTCAAAAAAACTTTTAATAAGACTGAGGTTCTTAAGGGAGTCAATATCGACATCGAAAAAGGTGAGATATTCGGCATTATCGGTCAAAGTGGTGCCGGTAAATCCACTCTCCTAAGGTGCATCAACGGTCTTGAATCTTATGATGAAGGAGCTATTGTTGTTGATGATGTAACCGTCGACATCAAGAACAAGAAAGTCCTTCGAAATCTTCAAAAGAGAATGGGAATGATCTTTCAGGGATTTAACCTCCTTGAAAGACTCGATGTATACCAAAACGTCGCTCTCCCCATGAAGTTCTGGGGGATTCCGACAAATACTCCCGAAGCAAAAGAAAAGATATTAAACCTTATAAAGCTTGTCGGACTTGAAGAGAAAATTCACTCAAAGCCAAGAGAACTCTCCGGCGGTCAGAAACAGCGTGTTGCAATAGCAAGAGCACTCGCACTCGATCCCGATTTTCTTTTATGCGACGAAGCGACAAGCGCGCTTGATCCTGAGATTACAAAGGGCATCTTAGCTCTTTTGCAAAAGATAAATAAAGAAATGGGCATTACGATCATCATCGTAACTCACCAGATGGAAGTTGTTAAACAGATCTGCCAGAAAGTTGCTTTCCTTAGCGGCGGTAAAGTTCTCGCAGTAGGAAAACCCGAGCAGCTCTTCGTCTGGCCCAAGGAACGCGAGATACGTGAATTCCTTCGCGAAGAGAGTGACAAGCTTCCGACAACAGGAATCAATCTTAAGCTCTTTTTCTTTGGCGAGGGCAACCAGCGCCCTATCGTAACCGAGATGTCAAGAGAACTTCAGACGAACTTCAATATATGTTGGGCTAAGCTTGAAGATTTCAGGGAAGATGTATACGGAAGTCTCGTCCTCAACATGGAGGAAAAAGATCTCGAGAAAGCATGCGCTTTTCTTGACAGTAAAAACGTAACATGGGAGGTAATCAAGTAATGTCTGGAATTTTATCGGATGCAGGCATGAGCTCAGTTATACTGACTGCATTTAAACAAACTTTATATATGGTATTTTGGTCAACACTTTTTTCAGTGATAATCGGATTTATCCCCGCCATAATACTTACACTTACAGCTCCTGACGGGCTTAAGCCAAACAAGATCGTTTATGAGATATTGAGCTTTTTGGTAAACGTATTCAGAAGCTTCCCGTTCATCATCCTTCTTGTAATACTTATTCCTTTTACAAGAATGGTTGTTGGAAAATCAATCGGAACAACAGCTTCTATCGTGCCTCTTACGGTATCGGCAATCCCATATATCGCAAGAGTATTTGAGACAAGCCTTCGCGAGACCAATCCCGGAGTTATTGAAGCAGCAAGATCTTTTGGCGCATCAAACCTCCAGATACTTATTCGTGTTTATGTAAAAGAATCCATACCGAGAATGCTCAACGGAGTTATCCTTCTTGTCATCTCACTTATCGGCTACTCTGCAATGGCAGGAACAGTCGGAGGCGGCGGTATCGGTGACATCGCGATCCGCTACGGCTACCAGCAGTACAAAACAGAATACCTTATCGTTTGCTCTGTTGTGCTGATCGCATTTGTTCAATTCATACAGATGCTCGGAAACTACATGTACAAAAAAATGAGCTGAAAACATCGGGAGTTCCGCATTTTGCGAAACTCCCTTTTTATATAAAATAAAGAGTCGTTCGCGACTCTTTCGCGCGCGAGCGGTATTGCAAAGCAATAAATTGCCTTTCCGCGAGCTGCGCATCCTGCGGAGCTTTTTGTATCATAGGAAAGAATTTCCTATGATACAAAAAATCTTAAGAAATTTCGATAGTATTTCTTAAGATTTATCTGATATTATAAAAAAGTCGACGGTCTTTCAAGGACCATTTCTCGCCGGTATCGTGGCAAATTCGCCAAATACATCTCACCAATATAGAACCAAACGTATACGCAATACGCAACACCCATAACAAATTTGCTATTGACCGTAATATCAAATTTGTTATAAAATCAAATAGGAGAATTTATGTTTAATATTGAATTTTATGAAGATGAGCACGGAAACAGTGATGTAAAAGAATTTATTATAATTCTTCGAAAAAAATTGATGATTCTTGTCTATTTGGTACAAGCATCTTGTAATACTCGGACGACAGTTCCGCAATTATCCGGACAATAGTTCTACTAATATCCGGACAAGATTCCTGTATCAAGCGGACAAGATGACATCTACTTTTTATATTACT
>JAFZQT010000095.1 GCA_017620235.1 Butyrivibrio sp.
GAATATGCTATGATGGATACACTTGCAAAGAAAGCATGTGAGAGAGGCATCAAGACAATTTACGGATATTACTATCCGACAGCCAAGAACAAGATGGTCAAGGATTTCTATCTTCTTCATGGATTTGAACTTGTAAAAGAAGATGAAGAGGGCAACAAGACCTACAAACTTGATCTTTCTGGATATACAAACAAAAACAACGTTATAGACGTGGAGACTTTATGTGCGGAATAGCAGGACTTATCGGGTATAAAGATGACCTCGAGGGAAACATCAAAAAGATGAATGACAGGATGCTTCACAGAGGCCCCGATGATGAAGGAATTTACATAAGTGGAGACAAAAAAGTGGCGCTTGGACATAGGCGCCTTTCTATTGTGGACTTATCCAAAAAAGGTGCACAGCCCATGATGTCCCATTCCGGACGAAAGGTTATCGTTTACAACGGCGAGATATACAATGCTTCCGTGGTAAAAGACAAGCTTATCGCTGAGGGCATAGTTACTGAATTTAACGGAACTTCCGACACAGAGATCCTTATAGAAGCGATAGATGCTTACGGCATGGAAAAGACTTTGTCCATGTGCAAAGGAATGTTTGGAATTGCCGTTTATGATATGGACAAAAACACTGTCACTTTTGCAAGGGACAGAGTAGGTGAGAAGCCTTTATACTACGGAAAGGTTGGCGGATCGTTTGCATTTGCTTCGGACCTTGGATGCCTTAGGGTGATAGAAGGCTTTGACAATAAGATAAATACTGAAGTTCTTGATATCTATTTTACTGAAGGATATATTCCTGCGCCTTATACGATATATGAGGGAATATATAAGCTTGAGGCGGGAAGTATTATGACTGTTAATGTCGACGATCTTTCTGCTGATACCAAGAGCTATTTTTCAATGACAGAGACTGCCGTAAAAGGGCAGAGCAACCTCTTTAAAGGCAGCAAAGAAGAAGCTGCGGAAGAGCTTGAGAGACTTCTTAAAGAGGCTATAAAAGGTCAGATGGTCGCAGATGTTCCGCTCGGAGCGTTTCTTTCAGCGGGAATAGACAGTAGCACTATTGTAGCGCTCATGCAGTCAGTTGCACCCGGCAAGGTAAGAACATTTACCGTCGGAATGGAAGATAAGAAGTTTAACGAAGCCGAGCAGGCAGGAGAGATCGCAAGACACCTTGGAACAGTGCATACCGAGGAATACATAACGGAGAAGGATGCAAAAGAAGTTATCCCTCAGCTTTCCTTTATGTTCGGAGAGCCTTTTGCTGATTCTTCACAGATTCCGACATATCTTGTGAGCAAGATGACGAGAAAACATGTCACCGTTTCACTTTCGGGTGATGGCGGAGACGAGCTCTTTGCAGGATACAGGTCATATGAATCTGTTGAGAGAGTGTGGGGAAAAGTTGGAAAACTCCCGTACTTTATCAGAAAACCCGCATCACTTCTGATGCTAAACAGTCCTTATTCAAACAGCGAAGCGGGAATGGCTAAGGCTATGTACATGGGAGCAAAAGGCCCCGGAGATGTTCACAGACTTGAACATGAGGGTGACCCCATTGTAAAAAAGATCGCTCTTAAGGATAGTGGTGCAAAGCCGCTTCTTTACAAGTATACCGAGATGGATACGAATCTCCTTGCGGATCCCTGCCACAATGCGATGTTGATGGATATGCTTGTTTATCATCCTGATGACATTCTTGTCAAAGTGGATAGGACAGCAATGGCGGTTTCACTTGAAACAAGAGTACCAATGCTTGATAGAGATATACTCGAATTTGCTTGGAGTCTTCCGAGAAACTATCTCAGAGAGGGAAATGTCGGAAAGCAGGTTCTCAGAAACGTGCTGTATAAGTACGTTCCAAAGGAAATGGTGGACAGACCGAAAAAAGGTTTTTCGATTCCGATAGACAAATGGCTCCTTGATGATAAAATAAGGCAGTGGGCAGAAGCTTTACTTGATAAAAACAAGATAAGGCAGCAGGGCATACTTGACCCTGAAGTTGTCGAGAAAATCTGGACTGATTTTACACAGCGCGGAATATACAGGATACAGATTTGGTATATTCTTATGTTCCAGCAGTGGTATGAGAAAGAATTTTTATGGATTTAACTTCATTTTATTTTCTGTGCTTTTTTGCACTTGTGTTAATTGCATATTATACGGTGCCTCTTTTGTTTAAAAAAAGAGGTCAGTGGGTGGTGCTTCTTGTTGCGAGTATCGTTTACTACATGATCTCTATGAAAGACAATCCGGTTTTGGCTGTTTTTCCTATTATGTCAGCATTTGCAACCTGGGGCTTGTTAAAGTTGCTATCCAAGACGGGAGAAGAAGAGCTTGCAAAAAGAAGGTTGATTCTTGTCGCAGAACTTGTTGTTCTTCTTGGAACTCTTATAGCTTTTAAATCTGTTAAAATCCTGATGATTCCATCGCTTAAGATGCCTGATGGACTTTCTTTCTATACATTTATTCTTCTGGGATATTTTATTGAAGTTTACAACGGTATTGGAAAGAGAAGAGAGAGTTTTTGGCAGACACTTCTTTACGGCATTTTCTTTCCGTTTACAATTCAGGGACCGATTATCAAGACGCGTGAGCAGGGAGATCAGTTTTTTGAATATCATAAGCTTGATTATAAGAATCTTACTTTCGGAGCACAGAGAATGCTCTGGGGGTTCTTTAAGGTACTTGTGATCGCGCAGAGACTCCACACTATAGTTGATGAGATTTATGACAATAATGCGCAGTACCCGGGAGCATATATTTGGCTGGGCACTGTGTGTTTTGCGTTTGAGTTATATATGAATTTTTCAGGGGGGATAGACGTTGCGATCGGATTGGCTGAGATGCTTGGTATCGTTCTTCCCGAGAACTTTACAACTCCTTTCTTTGCAAAGAATATAAGCGAGTATTGGAGAAGATGGCACGCTACTCTCGGAATTTGGATGAAGGACAATGTCTTTTACCCGCTTCTCAGAACAAAGATTATAATGGGGCTTGGTAAGAAGCTTAAAAAGGTCTTTGGGAAAAAGAAAGGGAAGCAGCTTACAACTTATGTTGCGATGCTTGTCCTTTGGACTTCGGTTGGTCTTTGGCACGGAGGAGAAGGTCATTATGTTATCGGATCAGGTCTTTTGCACTGGGCATATATCGTGCTCGGAGAAGTGACGCTTCCCTTCTTTACATGGCTCTTCGCAGAAAAAATGCATATCAATATGCAGGGAAAATTTGCAAATGGATTCAGAGTTGTGAGGACATTCTTCTTTGTCTGCATCGGAGATCTGTTTTTTAGAGCAAAAAGTGTTGCTCATGCGCTCAGTTTGCTGAAAGGAAGCGTGAGTGTGTTTAATCCGCAGATTTTTATTGACGGAAGTCTGCTTAATCTCGGACTTGATATATATCAGTGGGGAATACTGCTTGTATCATTGGCGGTGTTCATCACGGTTTCCACTATTCAGTATAGGATGGAACTGGCTCGTGACGGAAAAATCACGGGCAGTAGGTTTGAAGGGTATTCAAATTTAAGAGAGTACATTGCGTCAAAGAAGATTGTAATTAGATGGATAGTATATTTTGCACTGTTTTTCATGGTGCTGTTACTTGCTGAGTACGGACCGGGATTTAATGCTGCGGATTCGATATATGATGATTTTTGATCTGCAGATGAGTGGAATATACAAAGGAAGTGTCGATTTTATAAGGATTTAAGATAAAAAGCTATGAGTAAGAAACAGATATTTAAGCTAATTATTTTCATAGTGGCTGTCATGTGGCTTATCCCTCATATCACCTACTGTATCAGGACCAATGGTGAAGCGAAGGATAGGTTTGTTGGCTTTTATGCAGAAAAAAGAAATACGATTGATGCTGTTATTATCGGTTCAAGTCCTGTCCCAAACTGCATTGCAACACCTAAGATTTATGGTGATATGGGAATAACCATGTATCCTCTTTCAACAAATATGCAAAGACCTGTTGCGTCAAAGTATCTTGTGGAAGAAGCTTTAAAGACGCAGAATCCGGATCTTTTTATTTTTGAGATGAGGATGTGGCAGGCAGAGGATGAAGAGCTGATTAATGCAGATAAAGATAAGAACATGGGTCACACAAGGGAAGTTACGGATAACATGAAGTATTCCCTTAACAGGATTCGTGCCATCAATGCGATGGTGAAGGCGGAAAATGCCGAATATGAAGAAAACGGCAAGATGAAAGAAGATTATAAGCGCTTAAATTTTTATTTTGATATCTGTAAGCACCATTCTAACTGGAAGACTCTTGCAATGTGGAGCCAGCTTCGCACGTTTTTCTATGCTTATCCGGATGATATGAAGGGCTTTGTTCCGGCTCATGAGGTGGTACCACCGGAAGAAGAAAGTTTCCATAACGTTACGGATATAGAGAAGATGCCTGCAGAGCAGGAAGAGTATTTGGCAGATCTTATTTCATGCCTTAAGAAGCACAATAAGGATGCACTTTTTATTATTACTCCTTATACCGTAAAGACTGAGGAAGAGCAGAAGAAAATTAATTATATAAGCAATTATATAACCGAACGAGGATACAAGTTTCTTGATATGAACCGGTATCGTGATGAGATTGGATATGATGAGTCTACTGATTCCAAAGACGGTGGAACGCACATGAATATAGTCGGTGCTGACAAAGTGACAATGTGGTTTGAAGAGTACCTTTCAGAGAATTACGTTCAGACCGGAATTCTTGGAAAGCACGACAGAATGCACGGACGCAACTACAATTCCTGGAAGAAGTCCTATGACCTTTGGCTCGAAGAAATGTCCAAAGGTTAAGAAGGATAAAAATGAGATTTAGAGCGCAGCTATCCATTATTGGATGCCTGCGCTTTTATTTGTTAATATACGCATTGTAGGTTATAATGATGTAGTGTATGCAATAAATTAGATGCTATACGGGGAACTTCAATCGGAGGGTGTATGATTATCATTCAACTTAAGGGCGGTCTGGGTAACCAGATGTTCCAATATGCGCTGTATACAGCACTTAAAAACAGAGGCAAGACCGTAAAGATTGATGATGAGACGGGATTTGTAAATGACAAGCTAAGAGTTCCGGTTCTTTCAGGCTATGGCATTAAATATGACAAAGCCACGAAGGATGAGATTGTCGCGCTTACGGATTCCAAGATGGATATTTTCAGCCGAATCAGAAGAAAGCTGACCGGCAGAAAGACATTTAGAATAGATGAAGTATCGGGAAGATTTGATCCGAAGATACTTGAACTTGAAGATGCTTATCTTGTTGGATATTGGCAGAGTGATAAGTATTTTGCGCAGGAGAATGATATCAGAGACATAAGACGCGCTTTTGAGAAGAGACCTCAGGAGCTTATGAGCGATGCAGTAAGCTGGTCGATTCTTCAGCAGATAGAGTGCTGCGAGTCAGTAAGCCTTCATGTGAGAAGAACCGATTATATTGACGCAGAACACAAACCGGTTCATAATCTGTGCTCTGAAAAATATTATAAAGATGCGGTAAATAAGATTCTTAAGGAATATTCCGATGCGGTATTTTTCATATTTACCGATGACAAAGAGTGGTGTAAGGAACATTTCAAGGGACCCAATTTCAATGTTGTAGAGCTTGAAGAGGGAGAAGGAACTGACATAGCTGAGATGATGCTTATGAGTAGATGCAAGCATCATATCATAGCAAACAGCTCGTTCAGCTGGTGGGCTGCATGGCTTAACGATGCGCCTGATAAGCTTGTACTTGCGCCGTCCAAGTGGATAAACAATAAAGACATGGAAGATGTCTATACCGACAGAATGACAAAAATCGCAATATAAGGAAATATAAGTAATGACTAAGACCGATAGTAAAAAAGTCAGTATGTTTTCAAAACTGAACTATATATTTGACAGAAAGCAGAAGGGGCAGCTGGTTGTATTGGCTGTCCTTATACTCTTTGGTGGTGTTTTTGAAATTTTTAGTATTTCAATGATGATTCCTGTAATGGCAGGCATCATCAATCAGGATAAGCTCCAAAGTGCTATTAAAGATAACGATGTTCTTCAAATAATTGTAAACAGTCTTAATCTCGGTAAGGGATCTGAATTGGCGGCAAAGCTGACTGTTTGTCTGATCATTTTATTCTTGGTAAAAAATGCGTATCAGATATTTCTTATTTACAAGCAGAATACCTTTATCACAAGAGCGAGAAATGACATGATAAGCAGAGTCATGAGAGAATTCTTAAACAGACCTTATGAGGATTATCTCGGGGCTGATATTCCGACTGTCTTCAGAATCACAGACAGTGATATTCCAAGAACATTTACGCTTATGTTATCGCTTTTGTCGCTTTCTACGGAATTGGTTGTTTCCATAGGACTTGGTATGGTACTTTTGATAACTGATCCGATCTTAACAGTTATATGTGTGGTTGTTTTTGTTGTATTAACTCTTTTTAATACCAAAGTTTTAAAGCCGAGACTTAATAAGACGGGAAGAGAAAATCAGGAAACCCAGTCAAGAATTGCCAAGTGGAGATTACAGGCAATATATGGGCTCAAAGATGTTAAAGTTTTAAACAGACAGGATTTCTTTATAAGAAACTACTATGAGTCAGGTAAAGTGGGTGCGGATCTTGCAAGAGATTATGCTGTACTTAATAATATGCCAAGAACTCTTATAGAAACTGTGTTTGTAGCAGTTGTTCTCTTGTATGTTCTTCTTTTTAAGCTGAATGCGAGTGGGGCACAAAGTGCAGGTGATGTTGATAAACTGATAATTGCGCTTGGTCTTGTTGCTACAAGGCTTATGCCTGCTGTTAACAGAATAAATACTTATATTGCCGAGATTGCTTACAACCAGTACAGTCTTGATTTTGTGTATAACAATCTTACAGAGTCAATGAAGGCAGATAAGGCTATGAGGGCAGAGAGAGCTGCCATTGCAGGTCCTGAGCTTCATCTGGAAAAAGAGATTGAGATAAAAGATATAACATTTGCATATCCCGATGCAGAGACAAACATTTTTACCGGCGCAAATATGATTGTGCCCAAGGGTAAATCTGTGGGAATCATGGGACCTTCAGGTGCAGGTAAATCGACTGTTGTGGATATTATTCTCGGACTTTTGCATGTTCAGAAGGGGGAGATACTCTGCGACGGAAGCAATATATTCAGTAACTATGATTCATGGCTTGCACAGATTGGATACATTCCGCAGTCAATCTATCTTGTTGACGAGACTATCAGAGAGAATATAGCTTTTGGTATAGATGCCGATAGGATTGATGACAACAGAGTCTGGGAAGTTATGGAAGAAGCGCAGCTTGCTGATTTCGTAAGAAACCTTCCGGAAGGACTTGATACCAAGATCGGTGACAGAGGTGTGAGACTTTCAGGTGGTCAGAGACAGCGTATAGGAATTGCGAGAGCTCTTTACCACAATCCTGAAATACTTGTATTTGATGAGGCTACAAGTGCTCTCGACAATGAGACAGAGGCTGCTGTTATGGAGGCTATCAACAGTTTCCACGGAAAGAAGACCATGATAATAATCGCGCACAGGCTTAATACTATTGCAAACTGCGATATCATCTATGAAGTTAAGGATGAGACTATCAGAAAAACCACATTGGAAGGCAGAGCTGTAATACAGTAATGACACGGAGCATATATGATAGGAACTGAGTTTATTCCGGGATACGGTCTCGGAAATCAATTATTTTTTTATATAGTTACTCGCTGTATGGCTGCCGATAAAGGTGTTGATTTCGGTTTTATAAATCCGGGGCAGATCGGAAATGTTTTTCACTCTCAAAAGGGAATGTATTTCATGGATATTGACCTTGGAATCGAAATCTCGGCGGAAGATAAGGATAAATACACTATCTTCAATGAGCAGGATGACAGGCTCTACATGGGCAATTCAAAGCACGACATGAGTAACGGATGCTATGTGAGCGGTGCGGACAAAAGACTTTTTGAGATTGAGGACAATACTCTTATCTACGGAAATCTTCAGGATGAGAGTTATTTTGAGAAATATAAGGATAAGATAAAGGACTGGCTTAAGGTTAAGCCTGAGGCTGAGTCTTATGAGTATACGAGCGACGACATCTGTATAATCAATATAAGAGGCGGAGAGTATACGAATCATCCCGAGCTTTACCTTGACAGAAAATACTTCTTAAATGCTATTAAGCACATGAAGAAGATAAACCCGAATATGAGATTTATGGTGGTCACTGAGGATGAAGAATCTGCAAAGAAGGTACTTCCTGAGTATGAGTGTCACCACTTTGATATGGGAAAAGATTATGTGACTATAAAGAATGCAAGATACCTGATCTTGTCGAATTCATCTTTTTCCATAATGCCTGTGCTTTCGAGTACGGAGCTAAAGTATGCTATAGCACCCAAGTACTGGGCAAGGCATAACATTTCAGATGGTTTCTGGTCATCTGAGCAGAATATATACAGTTTCCTTCACTATCAGGATAAAAAAGGCAGGATCTTTGAGGCTGACGAGTGCAGGAGAGAACTTGAAGAGTATAAAAAGAGATCGGGACTCTACGCAAGAAGAAATATAAAGCCCGGCAAGATAAGGCTCTTTTGCCAGATAATCAGAAGAAAGAGCTTGTACGGTGTCTTTTACCTAAAGAAGATTATCAGGAGTCTTGAAAAGAGAGCCGGAATAATCAAGAAATATCAGTATTAAAAACAGAGGAACAAAATGGAGAAGAAGATAAAACTCCCTCAGGTTACGCTCTGCGCAATGACAAGTGTCAACGTCTACGAGACAGTGCAGGCGCTTAAGTACAGTATGAGGGAAATTGAGTTTGGAGATGTCGTTCTGGTGTCGGATAAAAAGCCTTTTTATCTGCCAAAGAATATCAGATTCAGCTATACTTCCAAGCTTGATAATATCGATAAATTCAATTACAAAATGGTCTATGAACTTAAAGACCACATAAATACGGATTTTGTCCTGCTTGTACATGCTGACGGATTTGTCATTCATCCCGAGAATTGGAAGGATGAGTTCCTTGAGTATGACTACATCGGCTCACCGTGGCCACTTCCAAAGAATGACTATGCCTACAGGGATAGCAAAGGAACAATATGCAGAGTCGGCAACAGCGTTTCCATAAGGTCCAAGAGACTTTTGGAGTTCCCTTCCAAGTATGAGCTTAAGTGGGAGAGAGTTGACGACGGATTCTATAACGAAGATATTTTTATATGCTGTCATTCCAAGAACGCAATGGAGGAAAAGGGGCTTAAGTGGGCTCCGTTTGAACTTGCGATCACGTTTGGAAGAGAGCATCCCCTTCCTGAGAATAAGGGCGTAGAGCCTTTTATTTTCCACAAGTGGTGGGGAGAAAATGCGGATTACCCGAGATTTTACAGCCCGAAGAAGCGCTTTAAGATGGCTGTCAGACCGTTCCTGTTTTGGAGAAAGACCAAAAAGTGGAAAGAGGAGCATAACATCACATGATCTTTTCAATCATAGTTCCCGTGTGCAACGGCGAGAAGTATATCCGCGAGGCGGTTGATTCAGCGCTTGCACAACAAGTAAATAGCGAGGATATGTATGAGATCATCCTTTCCGAAAACGGATCGAGCGACGCAACGCCTTCGATATGTGATGATTACGCTGCTGCGAATGATAATGTTTCTGTTATCCACAAAGGAAAAATAGGGCTTTATCAGGCAAGGCAGGAAGGGATAAAGGTCAGTAAAGGTGACTATATTCTTGCACTTGATGCTGATGATAAGCTGGCTCCCGGAATGATCGGCAGACTTGCGGAAATAATCAGGGATTATGAGAAAAAAGGAAAGGCGCCGGAGCTGATTTTTTTCAACGCTACTGAGCTTGACGGAGATAACACCAGGCTAAAGGATTTTTCTTTTAAAAACGGAAAGATCTACAGCGGCGATGAGAAGGTTGCGTTTAAAGAGCTTGTTATAAAAGGCGATTATCTGAATGCCATGTGGATAAAGTGTATCCACAAGAGCATAGCGCTTATAGATATTGAGATAATAGGGCTTAACTACGGTGAGGATCTTCTTCAGACTGCCGAGTATGTCGACAGGGCAGATGGGATAGCATATATCGATGAAATCCTCTATTATTACAGGAGAAATGAGCAGAGCCTTACTGCGAGTTATAACAGAGCGTTTCTTGACAATCAGAAGATCGTCTGGGGAGAAATAGACAGAAAAGGGGATAAATGGGGGCTTAACAGTCTTTTTGATGTCCTTGATAAAAGGAAATCTCTTACCTGTGCTATTGCGGTGGCAAAGATCATTTATTCCGGATTGTCCTATGGACAGAAGAAGTGCAAGCTTTCAGAGCTTTCCCAAGATGATTTTTATAAAAAATATTATGGCAAGGAGCTTCCTGCTTTTGCTCCCGAAGAGGACATTCATGTTCACGGTCTTATGACTGTTGATGGCGGGAAAAAGCTGTACAGAGAAGCCTTTGTAAGTACTGTAAAGACTGCGATTAAGAAGATGATAGGCAGGGCATAACGGATGGTTTATGATTTAATACCATTTTTCAACGAACTTGATATATTGAAGCTAAGGCTAGGAATTCTTGATAAGTATGTGGATAAATTCATTATTGAAGAGGCCACGGTGACTTTTTCGGGAGAGCCCAAGGAGCTTTGTTTTGATAAGAACAGAGAGCTGTTTAAGGACTATCTTGATAAGATAGTCTACATCACGGTAGATGATACGCCTTCTGACGTGACAACTCATGAGAGAGATTATTATCAAAAGAACTGTTTAAAGCGTGGACTTGAGGAAGTGGGCGCGACCGCAGACGATGTGCTTATCTTCGGAGATGTGGATGAGATACCGAATCCGTCTGTATTGGAAGATATAATCAAAAACTTTGATAAGAGCAAGGTTTATCATCTGGCTCAGAGAAATTTCTATGTTTACATGAACATGGAGGAGAAGTCCGGAAAGCTTTTATCCATAACGGGAGAGTTTCCCGAGATTGCTGAAAAAGACAGAAAGTGGCTTGGAACAAAGATCACGTCACTTGAGAATATTCCAAAAGAGGGTATCGTGAGACTTCGCGATATCATTCCTGTAACGGATGAGAGGTCTGTGCGAGTTGCAGACGGTGGCTGGCATTTTGGATATATGGGCGGCTACAAGGAGACCAATCCTGTAAAAAGAATAGGGATTAAGGTTAAAGCGGCTGCACATCAGGAACACAACGATAAAGAGGTCCTTGCTGAGACGATGGACCATTTGGTTCTTGGTCAGGATATTTTTGGCAGAGCTGCAAAGTTTGAAAGAGGCGAGGTAGATGATACATATCCCGCATATCTTCTTGAGCATATGGATGAATACAGGCATCTTGTAATGCCTAAGATAACCACTGTATCGAAGCTGTATCACTACTTGGATATTACGGCGGGAAGATTTATGAGAAAAGCGTGTCGAAAAATAAAGAGAATTCTAAGCAGGTAGATAACATGAATTATTTAAGCGAAGAAAAAAGGGCAAAACTAAGTGAAGTTTTATTTTACGTTGCGCTTACCATAGAGCTTGGTATAATGCTTTTGGAAAAGAGTGATATAGATAGAACAAAACTTTCATTCGGGAGTCTTTCTTTTGATACATGTCTTTTTTATGTGACATTTGCAGTTTCTTTTTTGGCTGTGTTGATCATGAAGCATGATAAAAAAGAGTGGATGATCCTTGGAGCAATACTTGTATTTGTCATTATCTGCTGGAGAATCACAAGAAGAAATGACCTTCTTCGTTACACTGTGTTTTTGATGGCTGCAAAGAATATCGATGTTAAGAAGGTAATGAAGTATATTTTTTATGTCTCTGCGGCAGGCTTTTGTTTGACAGTGCTTCTGGCATGTTCGAATGTTCTGGGGGATATTGCACTTCCTCTTCAGGATTACGGAAGGGACGGTGAAGAGATCAGATATGTGTTTGGATTTGGTCATCCCAATACATTCTACGGATGCGTATATTCGCTTGTTTTGCTATGGATATGGATTTATGGCGAGAAATCATCTTTAAAAAAATGGATGATTGTGTTTTTTATAAACATATGCGCGTGTGTACTTACAAAAAGTAGAACTGCTATGTTAATAAGCATCTTGACGTTTGCGGTTGGATTTTTGGCGAAAGTTATCAAGGATTTCAGAGAAAAGAAGATTGTGTATGTGAGCACTGCAGTTGTTACTCCTTTTCTGTGCGTGCTGTTTTCTGTGTCTGCGGCTATTTTTTGTTATATGGAAAAATATGAGCAGTCCAAAAAATTATATGATGTAATTTTTTGGCTGAATTACAAGTTGACTGACAGAATAAGCAATCTTTATTATGATAGTAGTAGCCACGCAGGCTACATTAAGACTTGGAAATTGTTTTCTGACAGAGCAAGTGATAGAGATTTTGACATGGGATGGGTGAAACTTTTTTATGAATGTGGAATAGTTCCGGGAATCGCCATCGCAGCAATCGTTGCTTTGCTTATATATATTTGTTATAAGAAAAAAGATATTTGGACTTTAATAATAATATTGTCGCTTTCGATTTATACGGTTGTTGAGGCGACATTTGTTTCAAGATATATTGGTCGGCTGTTCATTCTTCCCGTTGTTGGGGTATATCTCGGGGAGTTTGTAAGAGGAAAAGGGATAGAGAATAATGTCTGAAAAGAGTAGGAAAAAAGTTTTTTATATATTGATGGCGGTAGCTTGTTTATCGGTAATGATCTACGCGTTTCTTACGCCCAATATGTCGGATGATCTGGTTTATTGGGATCACAATGACTATGGGATGAAGCTCGCAAGTAGTTTCTGGGATCTGTTTAGGCTTGAATACATGCATTATTTGGATCATAGCGGACGAAATGTTGCTCATTTTATACTCAGAGTTTTTTTATTCATGAGAACAAAGTGGGTATTTAATGTTGTTTCTGCTCTTGTATTTATGATTCAGACACTTCTTATATATGCAAATATTGATATGAAAAAGAAGTATGACATCAGAGTGTATGCGATCATAATATGCTTTTTGTGGATATTCGATCCGGCTATCAGCGATACGGTATTCTGGGAGGACGGCGCGTGTAATTACCTCTTTACAACGACTATAATCCTTGGATTTATCACATATTTCAGGAAGTGTATGATTCAAGAAAAGAAAAATACCATAAGGCTTATGATCATAATGGCTATTACGGGACTTCTTGCAGGATGGGGCAATGAGAACACATCAGGTGGAGCAATATTGCTTATTATGATTCTGCTTTTCCTTAAGTGGAGAGAGAATAAGAGCGTTTCTTTTGTTAAGCCATGGATGGTTTGCGGATTTGCAGGAAGCGTTGTCGGGTTTATGATTATGTTTTTTTGCCCTGCAGAACATTCAAGAGTGGACGGCGCGTCATCAAAAGAAGCGCATTCAGGCATTTTAGGCATTATGGCACGATTTCTTAAGATGGTCTTGAATGTAAAGAATAATTACCTGATTCTTGTTCTGATGTTTGTAGTTCTTTTGATAATTGTTCGAAGTATATGTGCTACAAAGGAAAAGTATATTGAAGTTACTGCTTTTATGAAACTCATGGGATTTATTGCACTGGCTACTACACTTTCTCTTATTGTGGTACCTGACGGACCGCAGCTTCGAGCTTATTACGGAGCCGGTATTTTCCTAATGATCGCAGTCATCAATGGATTGGCGGTCGTTATGAATATGACAGATCTGTCTGATTCTGCTGCGAATGATAAGATTGAAAGAATGTTGCAGGGTGTGTATTCTTCAGCGATTATTGTAATGATGGTATGCTCTTCGTTTGTATATATTGAAGATGGGGCAAAAGTTGCGCGAGTTTTCAGAGAGTACAGTGAGAGATATTTGTATCTTGCAGAGAAGGCGGCAGCAGGAGAAACCGATGTCGTAGTACCGATATTAAGACCTGACTGGAAGTGCAGATTTACTGAAACGGCATATAATAACGATATTTGGCTCGGTGATGGATGGCCACCCAACGTAAACGAATTGGATGAAAGCGAAAAACCATATAATCCCAATTATTATATTTATGCATGTCATTTTGGGCTGGATAGCATTATCGGAGTTGAGAGGGATGGATGGTCGGATTATCCGGAATATTCATTTAGTGACTATATAACATTGAACATAATGAAGTAATAAGTTAATATAATTATTCGTTGCACTATGGAGAAAGTTTTGAACACAGAAATACTTGTTAGCATCATAATTCCCATATATCAAGCTGCAGGCACGCTCAGAGAGTGCGTCTTATCTTGCGTTACACAAAAAGGAATTGAAAATGACGGGTATGAGGTTATTCTTGTTGATGACGGCTCCAAGGACGAGAGTGCAGAGATAGCTGATAAACTTGCCGAAGAATACGGGCAGGATAAGATAAAGGTCAAACATATTAAGAACAGAGGCGTATCCGGAGCCAGAAATATCGGCTTGGAGATGGCGACAGGAAAATATGTGTGTTTTGTCGACGCAGATGATACAATATCTGAGGATTGTATTGCAAATATGCTTAAGCATACCGATGAAAGCACTATTTTGACAGACGGATGCAAGTCAGTTGATTCGCCTTATATGTTAAGCGGTTATCAGTACATTGAAAATTATACTCTTGAGAGTAACACTCATGTGTGGGGGAAGCTCTTTTTGCGAAAAAGGCTTTCTGATGCGCATATTCACTTTAAAGAAGGACTCACTATCGGAGAGGATCTGCTCTTTTTACTTGACGTTGCAATATCTGAGGGAAAGCAAAAAGGCGTAAAGGTTGTTCCGGTGGGAGCTGATGATTACAGATATACGGATAATGAGAATGGGGCAATGAAGACTGCTTTTAAGGCAAGTTTTCTGGATCAGCTTACATGTTGGGAAATTGCGGAAGATAAGCTAAAAGAGGTTCATGAGTATATCTCGGTATATTCTTTTGTGAAAGTTGCTGTTTCACAGATACTTACGGCTTTATTGGTCATCGGCAAGGTGGCGCGTGTTCCTGAGAATGAGAGAGATAATGACCTTGCCCGTGAGGCGGTTCATGCCGCAGGAGACAGGATCAGGCATGCTTTGAAGACAAGAGGAGCATTTGCGGCATTGTCTTTTGGGCATAAGATAAAAGTTGTTTTGTTCAAGATTAGTCCTAAGCTTTATTTGAGATCATATGCAAAATATAAGGACAGGTGAATATATATGAATATTGATTTTAACAGACCGATAATTTTATATATGCACGCAGGTTCGGGGAATCATGGTTGTGAGGCAATCGCGAACACAACAGTTAAGTTTATTGCTGAGCAAAGAGAGAAGACCGGAGCTGAGGAGGATCTTCCGCTTTTAGTTGTAACCAACAGCTGCGCGGAGGACAGGAAATATTCACTTGGCATACTTGAAAAGAAGGGTCTTTGTACGATTGTTGAAGAGAGACATATAGACAGGCATTTTGTTGCACATGTGATCTACTATCTATGGAGACTGATCACAAGAGACAAACAATCTTTTTTGAGATACAGATACAAAGATGCTTTTAAAGAGTTTGACAATGTTGCCGGAAATATCAGTAAGGGAAAAGGTGCAAGACCGCTTGCCATCTCGATAGGCGGAGATAATTATTGCTACAAGAGCTTGGTTCCCGATCTTATACTGGCTCACAAAGTTTTTATTAAAAAAGGATTTGAGACAATTCTGTGGGGCTGCTCTATTGAGCCGAAGTCCCTTAAGGATAAGAAGCTGGTCAAGGATCTAAGCGCATATGATGTGATCTATGCGAGAGAGTCCATTACTTATGATGCTCTTGTTAAGACAGGCTTTGATAAGGATAAGCTCATTTTTGAAAAAGATCCTGCATTTATGCTTGAAACAGCTAAAGTTCCGGGAATTAACGGTTTTCTTCCGGGAAATACTGTCGGTATAAACCTTAGTCCGATGGTTCAGAACCTTGAGAAAACACCGGGTATTACAATGAAGAACTACAGTAATTTTATTGAGTTCATTCTCAGAAATACTCATCAGAACATCGCTCTGATCCCGCATGTTGTGTGGAAAAACAGTGATGACAGAAAGCCGCTCAAGGAGCTATACGAGATACACAAGTACACGGGTAGAGTTGTAATGCTTGACGATATGCCTGCAGAGAAGCTTAAAGGCTATATTTCAAAGTGCAGCTTCTTTGTCGGAGCCAGAACTCACAGCACAATTGCGGCTTATAGTAGCAATGTTCCGACTCTTGTTATAGGATATTCAGTAAAGAGTAAGGGAATTGCGCAGGATCTGTTCGGAACATACAAGGACTATGTTCTTCCCGTTCAGAAACTTGCAAGCGAAAACGCGCTTGTTGACGCATATATGCGTATTATGAAAAAGCAAAATACAGAAGCAGAGGCACAAGGAGGAATACAATGATCATAATTCAGATTGCGGGCGGTTTGGGGAACCAAATGCAGCAATATGCTCTATACAGAAAACTCCTCAGTCTCGGAAAAGAAGTTAAACTGGATATTTCCTGGTTCAGCGAGGAAGTGCAGAAGAAGATGCTTGCTCCAAGAGAGTTTGAGCTTCCTCTTTTCAAAAACCTTCCTTTTGAAGTCTGCACGGATGAAGAAAGAGACAGATTTTTAAAACAGAATCTTTTTTCGGCAATTAAAGGGAAAATAACCAAGAAACTTGGAATTACTGCATCTTCAAATCCAAATGTGTTTGTTGAGACTAAGATGTATCATCCCGAGATATTTGAGTTTGAAGATAAGTATATTACAGGTTATTTCTTATGTCAGAAGTATTATGAAGATATTATGGATGAATTAAGGGAACTCTTTGTATTCCCTCCTCACAGGGATTCTGATCTTGCTATGAGAAACAGGATCATCTCTGAGAAGATGGAGAGATTTCCTTCTGTCAGTGTACATTTAAGAAGGGGAGATTACCTTGATCCAGCCAATGTAAATATTCTTGGAAATATTGCGTCGGATGATTACTACAAGAATGCAATGGATTACTTTTTGAAAAAAGATCCTGAAACGCATTTCTATATCTTTACAAGTGATCATGACTATGCAAGAGAGCACTACGGTGACATTTCAAGATATACGATCGTTGAGTGGAATAACGGCAAAGACAGCATACAGGATCTTATGCTTATGAGCCACTGCAAAGGTAATATCTGTGCTAATTCTACGTTCAGTTTCTGGGGAGCAAGACTCAACAAGAGACCTGATCATGAAGTCATTAGAACCTACAAGATGAGAAACAATCAGCCTATAGATCCTGAGACAATGCATGATTATTGGAAGGGCTGGATTCTTATGGACAACAAAGGAAATATAGTTTAAATGGGACGAGTTCAGGCGGCGAAGAAGAATATATTGTTCGGGTACGTAGGGCAGATTGTAACTATGGTTATGGCCTTTGTTCTTCGTACCTTTTGTATTCGTTATATAAGTGAACAGATACTTGGAGTTGACGGTACTTTCATAGAAGTTTTGTCATTTCTGAATATGGCAGAGCTGGGCATTGGCACAGCTCTGAATTTTAGCCTTTATAAACCTGTTGCAGAAGGTGATACAGAAAAGATTAAGTCTTATATGCAAATGTATAGAAGGGCTTATTATTATATTGCAGGTGTAGTGGGTGTAGTAGGCCTTATTCTTGCGCCATTTTTAAAATACCTTGTAAAAAATCCGGGTGTCCCGGAAAAAGATCTTGTTCTTTTTTATCTGATCTTCCTCTTTAATACTGTCAGTTCATATTTTGTTGCATACAAGTATAGCCTTGTTAATGCAGAGCAAAAGAACTATATTCAGACCAATATAATTGCTATAACAAAGATTGTTACATCGGTTTTCCAGATTATTGTTGTGGCTCTTACTAAGAATTATTATTTTTATCTTATTACTGATGCGGTAATTCAGCTTATTCAGAAGATATTTGTTTCAAGATATCTTGATAATATGTATCCATATCTTAAGGAAAAAAATATTGAAAAGCTTGCCAAGGAAGATGAAGAAATTGTTTGGACTAAGACTAAGGCGCTTGTATTTCACAAGGTTGGTGATGTCTTCAGACTTCAGACAGATACTCTTATAATTTCATCTTTATCGGAAGTTGGAGCGGCACTTGTCGCAGTTGTAAGAAATTACAACATGATCATAGTAGCGGTCTCAAGTTTTGTAAATATTATTTTTAATTCCGTAATTTCAAGTTTTGGAAACCTGATCGCAACAGAAGACAGAGATAAGCAGTATAGCATGTTCAAGGTATACAGGTTTTTTGCTACATGGGTATATGGTTTTTCCTGTGTTGGTTTCATGCTTCTTTTGACACCGCTTGTGGAGATGTGGACTAAGATTTCCAAAGGAGATAAGTGGACAGATTTTTGGATCTTGCCTGCTTTAGCGGTTTTCCTAATCCTTACGGATTATTATTTTAAGGGCGAAAGGATAGTACTTTCGAATTACCAGGCGGCAGCCGGTGTTTATGAGCAGGATAAATATCTTGCGCTTATTCAGGGAATTGTCAATCTTATTCTTTCAATATGGCTAGTTCAAACGAGACTTGGGATTGTCGGTATATATGTCGGAACAGTTGTATCGGGAATCATTGCAAACATAACAAAGCCGGTAATTATTTATAAAGCCTGTTTTGATAAAAGCGCTGTGAGTTATTTTATTGATTCATTCAAGTATATTGCTTCCATGGCATTTGTCATGGGGATATGTTATTTTATCAGGCAACTTGTAATGTCTGAGCCTACGATACTTGGATTTGCAGCAATGGTAGTTATTATTACCGTTGTATTTAACGGAGTATATTTCCTTTTATACGGAAGAAGTGAAGAATTCAGATATCTTTGTGGAAAACTCAAGTCAAGAAAGGCGTAATTGTGGATAACTCTACATATTATGAAGTAGTAAGAGAGACTGTCAAGCAACTTAATAATATTATGAATGTCAGCCTTTTAGGCAGGGTAAAAGATACTGTGAAGAAGGCACTTGGAAGAAGCGTTAGGTCAAAGGATCCGCTTTTTTGGCATGCCGGAATGCTTATGGTAGGTCTTGTTTCAGCGCTTGAGTGTCTCGATAAAGATGAAGACGCTAAGGAAATTAGCGATAAGATCAAGGCTTCTCTTGAAAGCCATGTGGATCTGTGGCTTAGGAAGACGGGCGGTAAAGTAAGCTTTGTAGATGATGCGCTTGCGGGATTTGCGCTTATTAAGGCTTATGAGATAACAGGAAATGAGAAATATAAGAAAGCGGCAGACGCAGTCAGTTCGTATTTGAAGAATGCGGGAAGAGATGCGGAAGGCGCGATTCTTTATAACTCCGGAAGAAGCGGAAATATCTTTGCCGACGGAATCGGGCAGGTTTCCATGTTTATGGCGGCTTGTGATGATAAGGCACTCGATAGCAATGAGCAGCTTAAGCTTTTTTACAAATACGGAATGGATGAAGAGAGTGGGCTTTGCTACCACGGATATGAACTTAAGAAGAGTGATCCGGGGGATAAAGACTTTGCTAAGAGCGGTGATTCTTCAAAAAAACTCTATGTTTCCGATAAGAAGGGAATTCTGTGCTGGGGAAGAGCATTCGGATGGCTTATCATGGGAGCGAGCGTAAATGCTGCATTTGGTAAAGCGGATGAGGAGTCTCTTTTACATTTCAGAAGTCTGTGTGAGTCTGCACTTAAATATCAGAGAAAAGA
>JAFZQT010000096.1 GCA_017620235.1 Butyrivibrio sp.
AAGATCGAAGGCGTACTGCATGAGTTCAGTTCTATTCCCGGAGTAAAGGAAGATGTAACTGAAATTATTATGAATATCAAGAATCTTTCTATAAAGAATTCCTCTGATACTAACGAACCTAAAACAGCTTATATTGAGTTTAACGGCGAAGGAGTAGTAAGAGCATCAGATATTCAGGTGGACCAGGATATTGAGATCATGAATCCTGATCAGGTTATCGCTACACTTTCCGGAAAGGATGCTAAGCTCTACATGGAGCTCACCATCACAAAGGGAAGAGGTTATGTAAGCTCTGATAAGAATAAGACAGGCGATCTTCCAATCGGAGTTATCGCTATCGATTCTATCTACACACCTGTAGAGAGAGTAAACATCACTATCGAGAACACTCGTGTAGGTCAGGTAACTGATTTTGATAAGCTTACATTAGATGTTCACACTGACGGAACACTTGCTCCCGACGAGGCTGTAAGCCTTGCAGCAAAGGTACTCAGTGAGCATTTAAGCCTATTCATCGACCTTTCTGAGAATGCTAAGACAGCAGAAGTTATGATTGAGAAGGAAGACGATGAGAAGGGCAAAGTTCTCGAGATGTCAATTGATGAGCTTGAACTTTCAGTTCGTTCATTCAACTGCCTCAAGAGAGCAGGCATCAATACCGTTCAGGAGCTTGCAAGCAAGACTTCTGATGATATGATGAAGGTTCGTAATCTTGGACGTAAGTCACTTGAGGAGGTTCTTGCTAAGCTTGATGAGCTTGGACTTTCACTTAAGTCAGATGGCGAGCAGTAATATCACGAACTATACAGTATGAATGTCCGCTGAAGGTAAATCCGATGCGTACTGAAGCGGATTCTCATAGGATCTAAAAACTGCATTGTAAGAGTAAGCCCGATGAGCATCTTATGATGTACCTACAGCGGAGGGAACTCCGCAAATGAGAAAGGATGTAAATAATTATGGCAATGTACAGAAAGCTTGGAAAAGCAACAAAGCCCAGAAGAGCACTTCTTCGCAACCAGGTAACAGCACTCCTTTACAATGGAAAGATTGTTACTACAGAGGCAAGAGCTAAGGAAATCAAGAAGATCGTAGAGCCTATGATCACTCTTGCAGCTAAGGAAAAGGACAATTTTGAGACTGTTTCCGTTGAAGTTAAGATTCCTGAGAAGGATAAGGACGGAAAGAGAGTAAAGGAAGTTGTTGACGGTAAGAAAGTTACTAAGTTCACAACTGTTACTAAGGAGATCAAGAAGGATCTTCCTACACGTATGCACGCAAGAAGACAGCTTCTTAAGACTCTTTACCCTGTAGTTGATGTTCCTCAGGAGAACAAGGGAAGAAAGAAGAACACTAAGGAAGTTGACCTTGTAGCAAAGCTTTTCGATGAGTACGGACCTAAGTACGCAGATCGTAAGGGTGGTTACACAAGAATCATCAAGATCGGTCAGAGAAAAGGCGATGCAGCTATGATGGTTGTTCTTGAGCTTGTTTAATAGCTTTTGATAATTTAAACCATAAATATAGAGGTTTCAGAGCAGATACTCTGAAACCTCTTTTTATTGCCTTTATTTGGCGTTTTAATTTAATTATGCATAAATGGATGATTATTTATACTGGTCGATGTTCTGGGGCGTTAAAGGAACAAATGGAACCCATATATACTTAAGGTCATCAGAAGCTCCTGAAAGGGATGAAACCGATCCGCCTTTCGCAAGCTTCACAGCACTTTGTGCAGCTGCAGCGCCCTGTCCGACTGTATCCTGAAGAACTGTCATATAAAGATCTCCGCTTCTTACAGCGGCACATCCTTCATCTGTAGCATCGATTCCGGCTACAAGGATCTTGTGGGGGTCATATCCGTTCTCTTTCATCCACTTTATAGCGCCCATAGCCATGGTGTCGTTATTGCAGATGATACAGTCAAATGACTGTCCTGTCTTTTTAAATATGTTGAGCTTGTCATATGTTACGTCTTCTACCCAGTCACCGTTATCCACAAATACAAAGTTTACATCAACCTTATTGTCGAGGAAGTAGTATTTAACGGCATTTGTACGCTTTGGAGCAGCGGCGTGCATCTTTTCACCAACCATGATGATAACATTAAGTGATGATGGCTTTCCAAGACCGCTCCATATGTACTCAGCCTGGAATTGTCCGGCGTCCTGCTCGTAAGATCCTACATAGACATATTTGTCACCTTTGAGGTAATCGCTTTCAGGTTCGTTGTTTATAAATACTATTGGAAGATCACCTGCGGCGTTTTCCATCTGAAGAGCAGTACTTGTGTCACATAATCGGCATATGATCGCGTCATAACCTTCAGAAGCTGCATTTGCGATCTGTTGCATCTGTATTTCTGTATCTTTCTGACTGTACACAACATCTATTGTTGCGCCGATTTCTTTTCCTTTTGCAACGATTGAATCTGCAAGTGTATTTAGGAATGAATCGTCGTCATCGTGAAGTGTCATAAGTATTTTTGTACCGTTGCCGGAAACTGCTCCGGAAGCGGATTTACCGCAGCCTGTAAATGAAAGCGTCAGCAGTACCGCGCAAAGTAGATAAGTCATTGATCTTTTAATTCGATTCTTCATAATGTGTATCTCCTTATCAAATCTTGAACTTCTGAACATAGGAAGTAAGAGTTTCTGAAGTATTAGCAAGTTCATGTGAGTTGTCGGCAACATCCTGACTGTTCTTAGTGATGCTATTAGCCTGTTCAACCATCTTGCGGCTGGTCTCAAGGATTTCATCCGTGCTTGCAGCCTGTTCTTCGGAGATAGCAGCAACATTACTTGCAACATCATCGACTTTCTGAACGTCTTTGATCATCAGGTCAATGATTGCATTAGATTTTTCGATGTTCTGATAGATCTTATCAAATGTATTTACTGCGGTATCTATAAGTTCACTGTTTGTTTCAATGTTTCTTGCACTGGTCTGTGCCTGAGCGACAACATTGTCGATAGCTTTTCTGACTTCGTCGATGAGCTTGGAGATGTTGTCTGCGCTAGTTGCGGAATTCTTAGCGAGCTTACCGATCTCTGTAGCGACAACGGCAAATCCTTTTCCGGATTCTCCGGCGCGGGCAGCTTCGATGGAAGCGTTGAGTGAAAGGAGATTGGTCTGCTCAGCAATCTCGCTGATAAGTCCGACGATATTGGTGATCTCTTCGGAAGCCTTACCAACGGCGTCTATTGATGTGACAAGTTCATCATTACTGCTCTTTATGTACTGCATTGCATCAGCAAGCTGTTCCATGTCGTCACGGCCTTTCTTACTGATAGCAACAGTTTCTTTCATGCTCTCGTTTGCCTGGAGAGAATTGTCTCTTGTGTCAGCAACTACCATAGCAAGGGTTGTTGCGTTCTGAGCAATCTCGTTAACTGCAACGGCAAGCTGATCTACTGTAGAGTTGAGGTTCTTCATAGCCTCTGACTGTGACTGTGAAGCCTCGTACATGCTCTTAGATACAATATCTGAATTGTCGGACTGTTCTCTGAGTCTCTTTGATTCATCATTGATAGCAGTGAGCATGCTTCTCATGGAGTGAACGAACTCGTTTACTTCATCGCCCATGATACCGATCTCATCATTGCTTCTTCCGTGCTTAACGTTGATAGTGAAGTCACCTGCTGACATATCTGTAATGTTCTTGGTGATTCCACCGAGAGGAGCAATAACTTTGCTTACCATGAGGTTTATAAGTATAACTATAAAGATAATTGAAAGAGCGCCGATCACAGCAAGTGTAGTAACAAGCCTGGTCACATCTTTCATTATGATGTTTTTGTTAATGTATGAGATAAGAACCCAGTCGGTTCCTGCAATCTGCTTAAATGCAACTACGTTATTTGCCAAAGTGACAGTAGAGTAGTTTCTGTCAGCGACTTTCTTTGCTATTGCAGCGATAAGTTTGTCACTGTCGTTTGTATCAAGCTTTGTCGAAACACGGTTCTTGTCACGGTGTGCAAGAATAGTGCTGTCGGTAGTATCGACAAGAAAAGATGCGGCCTGATCCATTTTTACCTTTGAATTGACAATGATACTGATCTGGTCCAATGACAGATCGGCAGCCATGATCTTGAGGTCGGAAGAACCGTCATTTATGATACCTGAGGCACTTATGACATTAGTGCCATCTGCGTCCTGATATGTGTTGCCATAAACCATGTTCACACGTGTCATACCTTGCTTGAACCATTCCTGCTCGGCTACATTTCCGAGTTCTTTGGTGGATTCGGAAGCCTTGTATACCTTTCCACCCTTTGTGGCAATATACGGTCCGTTCTTGCAATAGAAGTTAAAACCGTAGCATGCGTCCATCATAGCGGATAATTGAGCATCTGTCGGCTTGGTTTTTTCAACAATCTGCTTAACCGTGGTGAAATTTTGGAGATTTTCTTCAAGCCATGCTTCAATATTTTCAGCCTGATTTGAAATAGATGAATTAAGTGCGGATGTTGCCATTGCTGTCATACTTCTACTGGACAGATAACCTGAGATGAGCACCAAAACAAGAATGGTGGCTACTACAGCAGGGACTAAGAACAATAGAAGCTTGTTTTTGATCTTTGCGTGTCTCTTTCCTTTTTTCATTTTAGATAAGTCTCCTTAGATATAATAGCTAGCATATAGAAGCTTAATAGCTATTGTACTCTTTTTTTACTATATTTAATATGGAATATAATGAACAATTGCACTTTTTAACGAATTTTCTTTTCGAAATGTTGATAATCCTTGGATGAATTCCAATTTCCACCCCAGGAAAAGCCGTGTTCCTTGAAAAGTTTATAGGCAAGATCTTCCTTATCTATCTTATAGGGAAAAGAGACAGTCCTGTCAGCATACTCTTTGGCGCCGGCCGGAACTATAGTCGTAGTGCCGGTTTTGTACTTGATCTGTGGGTTATATAAGGGATTTATGTCGATAGCAAGTCCCTGAGAGTGCTGTGAAAGCTTATTTCCCTTACCGCTGATGGGGCGATAATTAAAGCAGGATGTATTATTGGCTTCCATTGATGCCTCATCGTCTCCGTCGAATTCATCTATAAGCTTAATACTCTCAATCTGATAATCGTTTTCATATAATTCGTAAAAAATCTCCATGACATCATCGGCTATTGCCTTATTGCAGATCATTTCTCCCATCTGTGTCTCGCCGTCAAAATCGACATAGTTGACAATGCAATATCTGAGATCGTCAAGTGAGATTTTGCAATCATGAGGATATGATACGTCTGTTATCTTGGATACAATCGAATCCGGAATTTCTTCATAGTAGAAGCCTTTCTTGTATGTGACTCTTGTGTCATATACGTCCGAATCATAAGGTGGTTCAGATTCGTTTATGACACTCGAATTGACTGATTCAGTCGAAGAATTTGAGGTATTTTTTGACTCTTTGGATGTACTTTCAGAAGAGGCGATGGTTATATCCAATTCCAAATCTGATTCAAGTGCGGTTGCGGATGCGATGTTTTCCTGTGAATTTACCGAGGAGTGAGAATTGGCATAATCTTCCAGAGTTTCGTGCCCTGCAAGATGTCTTGCGACGATGGCACAAAAAACGATAATAGATAAAAGAAGAATAAGATCTTTTGCATATTTCCTGTTCATTTGTAAATCTCCGAACTAATTTTTATAAATCAATATTACCACATTTATGCTATAATATTTCGAATGGTAGGTAAAAAGAGATGATACGTACAGATAAGCTTGTATTTGAATATATTAGAAGAGATGAAGAGGGAAACGTCGAGGGCATCACAAGAGCTGTCGATGATGTCAATCTGGATGTCAGACCGGGACAGTTTATTGCTATTCTGGGACACAACGGTTCGGGTAAGTCGACGCTTGCCAAGCATTTCAATGCTCTTTTATATCCGACGGAAGGCGATGTTACCGTTGACGGCATGAATACCAGAGACGCCGAGAAGATATGGGAAATAAGGCAGGAAGCCGGAATGATCTTTCAGAATCCCGACAACCAGATAATCGGACAGGTTGTTGAAGAGGATGTTGGATTCGGACCGGAAAATATGGGAGTTCCCACGGAAGAAATCTGGGAGCGTGTAGACGAGAGCCTTAGAGCGGTGAATATGCTTGATTTCAGGAAATCATCGCCCAATCATCTTTCAGGTGGGCAGAAACAGCGTGTTTCGATTGCCGGAGTTATCGCAATGCATCCCAAGTGCATTATCATGGACGAACCTACGGCGATGCTTGATCCCAACGGAAGAAAAGACGTTATCAGGGCTGCAAGGGCGCTTAACAGCGTTGAGGGAATAACAGTCATTCTCATAACGCATTATATGGAAGAAGTTATCTACGCCGACAAGGTGTTTGTAATGGATAAAGGGCATGTCGAGATGCAGGGCACGCCTAAAGAGATTTTTTCTCAGGTTGATAAGCTCAAAGAGCTGAGACTTGGCGTTCCGCAGGTAACTCTTTTGGCTCATGAACTTAAAAAGAGCGGCTTGCCGCTTCCTGACGGAATTCTCACAAAAGAGGAATTTGTCGAGGAACTGAAGAAATTAAAGAGATAATACGGAGAAGGAAATGTCTATAATTCTCGACCATGTAAATTACATATATGACGAAGACACCGCAATGGCGCATGCTGCGCTGACGGATGTGAATATAAAGATTGAAGACGGCGAATTTATCGGTCTTATCGGGCATACTGGTTCCGGCAAATCAACACTCATCCAGCACATGAACGGTCTGGTCAAGCCTTCAAGCGGTACGGTCTATTTTAACGGAAAAGATATTAGTGATCCCGAATTTGACAGAAAGGCGCTCAGAGCAAAGGTTGGACTTGTTTTCCAGTATCCCGAGCACCAGCTTTTTGAGACGGATTGCTTTAAGGACGTGTGCTTTGGACCTAAGAATCTGGGACTTTCTCAGAAAGAGACAGAGCTTCGTGCGTATGAGGCTTTGAAGCAGGTCGGCTTTGACGATGAGTATTTTTACCAGTCACCGTTTGATCTTTCAGGCGGACAAAAGAGACGAGTTGCTATCGCGGGCGTTCTTGCCATGAAGCCTGAGATTCTGATCCTTGATGAACCTACAGCCGGACTTGATCCGAAAGGCAGAGAGGAAATTCTCAATCTTATAAAGAAGCTTCACGATGAAGTTGGCATAACTATCATACTTGTAAGCCACAGTATGGACGATGTTGCTGATTATGTGGACAGGATAATAGTTATGAACAAGGGAAAGGTTGCATTTGACGATGTTCCCAAGGAAGTTTTCAGGCACAGACAGGAACTTGAGAGCATAGGGCTTGCGGCTCCGCAGGTTACGTATGTTATGCAGGAGCTCAAGGCGTCGGGATTTGATGTTGACATTGATGTCACAACGCTTGATGAAGCTAAGAACGAGATATTGAGAGTTTTTTCAAAATAAAAGAGATTAGTAAGGCAAAAAGATGCTAAGAGATATTACTTTAGGACAATACTACAGAACTGAATCCGTAATACACAAGCTGGATCCGAGGGTTAAGATAGTCGGCACGTTCGTTTTTCTTGTTGCTATCTTTATAGTAAACAACGTGTTGGGATATGTTGTTGCAGGGCTTTTTCTGGCAATGAACATTAAATTGTCGAACGTTCCGGTCAAGTTTATTTTCAGGGGAATGAAATCTATCTTTTTCCTGTTGATGATATCGGTGGTGTTTAACCTGTTCCTGACTCCCGGAGAGCCGATCTTTACTGTATGGAAGATCAAGATTACGGACGAAGGTCTTAAAATTGCGATAAAAATGGCGATAAGGCTGGTGTTCCTCATTACAGGTTCATCCCTTATGACGCTTACGACAACACCCAACAACCTGACCGACGGACTTGAGAGCTTGCTTAATCCGCTTAAGCTGGTGCATGTTCCCGTTCATGAGATTTCAATGATGATGTCGATCGCGCTCAGGTTTATTCCCATTTTGCTTGAGGAGACCGACAAGATCATGAAGGCTCAGATGGCAAGGTGTGCGGATTTTGAGAGCGGATCGTTGATAAACAGGGCAAAAAACATGGTGCCTTTATTAGTGCCGCTTTTTATTTCGGCGTTTAGAAGAGCGATGGATCTTGCAATGGCTATGGAAGCAAGGTGCTATCGCGGCGGAGAGGGCAGGACCAAGATGAAGCCGCTTGTTTACTGCTCAAGGGACAGAGTGGCATATGCGGTGCTTGTTCTTTTCCTTATAATATGTATCGTGGTCGGAAGACTTAAGTTTTGACGGTGGAACAAGGCGGAGATATGGCAGAAAAACGCAGAATAATGCTGATAGTTTCATATGATGGCACGGGGTATAGCGGATGGGCGCTTCAGAGCGGAACGCCGAATACCGTTGAAGGAGTGCTAAACAGAGCGATTCACGGTCTTACAGGCGAGGATATCAAGGTTATCGGAGCGAGCAGAACAGATGCAGGCGTGCATGCCTACGGAAATGTAGCTGTTTTTGATACCGGATCGACAATTCCCGGTGACAGGTTTTCTTTTGCTCTTAACCACATTCTTCCGGAGGATGTGCGTATCGTTGAGTCCATGGAAGTGGCGCCTGAGTTTCATCCGCGTCACTGTGATACTGAGAAAACCTATGAATATCGCGTGTTGAATACCAAGACACCCGTTCCGACCAAGCGTCTGTACACTTATCATTTTAGTATGCCTTTGGATGCGGAAAAGATGCAGGAAGCAGCGAAATACCTTGTCGGAGAGCACGATTTTACCAGCTTTTGCAATGTTGAGTCGCAGGCAACCAGCCATGTGAGGACGATCAAGGATATTACGGTAATGCGCCACGGCGATGAAGTGATTATCAGCGTTACCGGCAACGGTTTCCTATATAATATGGTGCGTATTATTGCGGGAACTCTTTTACTTGTAGGACGTGGGAAAAAAGAGCCTGCGGAAGTGAAGAAAATGCTTGAGAGTAAAGATCGGAAGGCAGCCGGACCGACAGCGCCTCCCGAGGGACTTTTCCTTATAAAATATAAATTTTTAGATGGTGTTCCGATCGTCGGAAATACTGTTGACAATAAGACTGAATGCGATATATAATATCTTACTGTGTGACGTCATGTCCACAATTAGGTGAAAATGTCATATTGTTGTCCCGGTAAGCTTCAATATGTACATCATATATAATGTGAGAATCAGGTGAAGGGTTTTCACATAAGTAACCAATCAAGTAATTATTTACTGGAGGAAATACAATGAAAACTTATATGCCTAGTGCAACTACAGTTGAGAAGAAGTGGTATGTAGTTGATGCTACCGATATGACACTTGGACGTCTTGCTTCAAACGTAGCAAACGTACTTAGAGGTAAGAACAAGCCCATCTATACTCCTAACATTGATACAGGTGATTATGTAATCGTTATCAATGCTGAGAAGATTAAGGTTTCCGGAAAGAAGCTTGATCAGAAGATGTATTGGCA
>JAFZQT010000097.1 GCA_017620235.1 Butyrivibrio sp.
CTGGATTCTCTGCGCTCCGGGTATTCCCTCAAGAATGATGTTAGGTTCATCCTCTGCGAAATATCCGTATTTAGCGTAGATTTCCTGAAGTACGTCAAAGAGCGTCTTGCCCTGCTTTCTGTAATATGCAGCAGCTTCCGCAACAAGCATACCCGCTGAGATTCCGTCTTTATCTCTAATATCCTCACATGCCGCATATCCGACAGACTCCTCATATCCAAAGAGATATGTATATCCGTTTTCATGCAGATAAGGAATCTTTCCGCAGATATTCTTAAAGCCTGTAAGTGTCTCGAACATTTCAACGCCGTACGCTTTAGCCATTACGGTAGAAAGAGTTGACGTAACAATACTCTTTACCATAGCTCCCTTTTGTGGAAGCGTACCTGCCGTCTTGTGTCCCTCAAGAATATAATTAACAAGAAGATATCCGGTCTGGTTACCGTTAAGAGGCACATAGTCTCCGTTATCATCTCTTATCTCTATCGCAAATCTGTCCGCGTCGGGATCTGTCGCCATCAAAAGTTCTGCGCCAAACTCTCTTCCGTACTGCTCACTCAGCTTAAACGCCTTCGGATCTTCAGGATTGGGATATCCTACTGTTGTAAAATCCGGATCCGGATGTTCCTGCTCGGGAACTATCTTCCAGTTTGTAAATCCTCTGTCCTTAAGCATCTGCCTGAAAGGAATTGAACCACAGCCATTTAAAGGTGTATACACAAGAGGAATTGAAAGATCGAGCTCATCATGTTCATGAATTGCCATTCCCTCAATCTTATCAAGGTACTCTCTGTCGTACTCATCTCCGAGAACTATGATCTTTCCGCCGGCTACGCCCTCGTTAAAATCAGATTTCTTAATTCCTGTCCAGATATCAACCTTAGATATCATCTCAGTCATTCCGTCAGCAACTTCGGCGGAAACCTGACATCCGTCGTCCCAATATGCCTTATATCCGTTATATTCTCTCGGATTGTGAGACGCTGTGATATTTATTCCCGAAACTGTTTTAAGTCTTCTGATCATAAAAGCAAGTTCCGGAGTGGGCCTGAGATCAGGGAATGTATAAACCTTGATTCCGTTTGCCGCAAAAATTCCTGCAGCTAGACGTGAAAACTCCTTAGAAAAATGTCTTGGATCGTGAGCAATCACAACACCCTTTTCCATAGCTTCTTTTCCGCATTTTACGATGTAATCTGCGATTCCCTGTGAAGCCTTGCCCACAGTCAAAAAGTTCATTCTATTGGTACCTGCTCCGACTTTGCCTCGAAGTCCGGCTGTTCCGAAAGCAAGATCCTGATAAAATCTTTCTTCTTTTTCTTTCTCATCATCTTTTATCTTAGAAAGTTCTGTCTTGAGCGGATCATCCTCTGAAAGATGTGACATCCATTCATCATATCTCTTGTTATAATCCATTTCTCTCCCTCCGTCTCATACAAATTATTTTTGAAGTTCCCAGAAAGTAACCGCACTGCATGCAGCGACATTAAGGGAATCAACTCCATGCGCCATTGGAATCTTAACGCAATAGTCTGAGTTCTTAATAGTTTCGACCTTAAGCCCATATCCTTCGGACCCCAGCAGTATCGCAAGTTTATCTTCATCCGCAAGCCGCTTGTCATCAATATCGAGCGTATTGTCCGATAGTGCCAGCGCTACCGTCTTAAATCCCATCTCCCTGAGTTCTTCGATTTCCCTATCGGGTGTAAGGAATGTCCACGGAATCTGAAACACGGTTCCCATGCTGACTCTTATCGCTCTTCTGTAAAGCGGATCGGAACTTCCTTTTGTGAAAAGAACCGCATCCATATTAAGAGCTGCGGCATTCCGCATTATTGCTCCTACATTTGTGGGATTTGAAACATTCTCAAGAACTGCGACTCTCTTTGCGCCCTCACAAACTTCAAAAGCACTCTTTAGCTTTTTTCTCTTCATGGCACATAAAAGACCTCTTGTAATGTTGTATCCCGTAATCTTCTTAAGTACTTCTTCCTTAGCAACATATATCTTTGCCAAAGGAAATTTCTCAAGCCTTGTAATTATCTCTTTTGCCTCTCTTTCAAGCTCTTCTTCGGCAACAAGCAGGGAAAAAGGCTCATATCCCGCATCGAGCGCACGCCCTACCACGATCGCACTCTCAGCTATAAAAAGACCTTCATCCGGCTCATTTATGTGATAGAGCCTGTTCTCCGACAGAACATGATATATCTCAAGTTCCGGAACATCAAGAGAATCAACAAAAATCATATCGTCACGCATTTTTAAGATCCCATTTTCCAAATTTCACTTCACTGGGATTCTCGCCATGCTTCCCCAGCATCTTCTCCATCCAGATCATGTCATACCACTTTCCGAATTTGTAACCGCAATCATGGAATGTTCCTACAAGATCATATCCAAGCTTCTTGTGGAAGTTGTAGCTGTCATTCGTAAGATTGTCGTCCTTCCTGTCGCCTGAAAGATACGCTATGCAGGCATTGAGGTTAAGAACTCCCATATCTTTTAAAGAACTCTCAAGCGTGTTGTAAAGCAGCTTTCCAACGCCTTTTCTTTTAACATCCTCTCTGACATAGACGGTTGTCTCTACAGACCAGTCATAGGCACGCCTTCCCTTAAAGCTTGTCGCATAAGCATATCCAAGGATCTCGCCGTCCTCCACAACTTTGATATACGGAAACTTTGAAGATATATTCCTTATACGCTCTTCAAACTCCTCAACGGAAGGTACCTCGTATTCAAACGAGATCGCTGTTTTCTCAACATAAGGTGCATAAATCTCGAGAAGCTTTTTTGCATCCCCGATGTCAACTTTCTCAACTGTCATTTACTTAAAAACCTCTCTTTCCATATCACTTACAAGCTTGCTTATTGTGCCGTCCTTAAAGGGACTGAGCAGTCCAACCTGCGCAAGTTCATTTTCATAAAAATCTTTAGCCGAAAGCTTACACAGCTCAAGGTAATGCTTCCATGCCTCATCAAAATCCTTGTCCATCCATACTTTGAACTGCATTGCCGCTACGCTCGCAAGAACATAGTCGATGTAATAGAAAGGAAGTCCAAATATGTGAAGCTGCTTCTGCCAGAATCCACCCTCACTGAAGAACGGATCGTCTTCATAGTCCATCTCAGGTCTGTAGACTTTCTCAAGCTCCTTCCACGCCTCTTTTCTCTCCTTAGGCGTCATATCGGGATTGTCATATACAATATGCTGGAACTCATCAACCATGCAGCCGTACGGTACAAACATGATTGAATCTTCCACATGCATCTTAAGATATTCTTTTTCCTTGTCTCCAAAAAACTTCTTCATCCATCCGTATGTGAAATACTCCATGGACATCGAGTGTATCTCAGCAGTTTCCATTGTTATATCAAGGTGCTCAAGTATCTCTTCGTTCCTTGTGATATATCCCTGGAAAGCGTGTCCGCACTCATGCGTGATAACGTCAATATCGCCGCTTGTTCCGTTAAAGTTAGCGAATATTATCGGTGCCTTGTACTTAGGCAAGTACTCCATGTATCCGCCCTGCTTCTTATTCTTTCTTCCGAGCACGTCAAAAAACTCGCTGTCCATCATGAAATCAATGAACTCCGCAGTTTCGGGAGAAAGTTCCTTGTACATCTCCTGTCCTGCCTTCATTATCTGCTCGGGAGTTCCGATCGGACATGGATTTCCCTCTTTAAAATAAACTTCGTGATCGTAGTATTTAAGCTTATCTACGCCAAGCTGCTTTCTTCTCTCTTCGTTTATTTTAGAAACAAGAGGCACAAAATGCTCTTTTATCTGCTTTCTGAAAGCTTCAACTTCTTTTCTTCTGTAAGAGTTTCTGATCAAACGATTATAGCCAAGCTCAACAAAAGACTCGTAGCCAAGCGTCTTTGCCTGCTCCGTTCTGTTTTTTACAAGCTTATCGTAGATCTCATCGAGCTCATCAGTCACGGTAAGGAAGTAGTCAGAATACGCTTTCCATGCTTTTTTCCTGACTTCTCTGTCCTTGTCCGTCAGGTACTTTCTCATAAGAGAGAGATTACATTCTTCTCCGTTAAAAGAAATCCTGGCTGCCGCAATGAGATTGTCATATCTGTTTACAAGTGCATTTTCTTCCTGCATAAGAGGAAGGATCTCGTTACTGATAGATTTATTTGCAAGTTCGATATTTTTAAACGCAACCTTGCCTATCTTCTCTTCAAGATAAGCTCTGTAAGGCGAACTTACCAGAACCTTCTTGTATTCGTTCTCAAGATGTTCAATAATCGGAAGCTGCTCATCAAGATATTCCTTTTCAGCAGCATAGAACTTATCCGACGTATCGATGTCATGTCTGAAATTACCGATCCTTACGGTAGTAATAATGTCGCTGATAAGTTCATAGTACTTTTTATGAATTTCAAACTGCTCCTCACCGCTTTTCGCATTCTTGCTGCTCTCGATAAGGTCAGCGTACTCTTTTTTCACCTCTTCCATATCAAATCTCTTATATGGAAATTCCGAAAATTTCATAGATATGTCCCTCTTTCATATAATATGATTCTCTGAATCATTTTTACCAATTTAATTTTATCATAAATAGTGTCCTTTATTTCCAATATGAATTTAATTCTTTGGTATCGTAACTTGCAAGTGTCACCCCGTCAAAAGAATGTGCTATCGTAAAGCACGCCTTAGCTCCGCGCTTTGTCTGCTCGCTCTGCCCCTGAACAGCACGGAAATTCCCAAGAGAATAATAAACAAGCATTTTTTTGCCATCAGGCCTGTCCATAAGCTTTGTTTCCTGAACAACGTGAGGATGGGTTCCGATCACCACATCGGCTCCGCCTTTTGCAAAAATCTGCGCATACTTCTCCTGCACCGGAGAAACTTTCTCATTATACTCCTCTCCCCAGTGTACGAAAACTATAACAAAATCCGCTTCTTTTCTTGCGCTCTCAATATCGCTTATAAGCCTTTTTTCCTGCTCTTCTGTCACTTGCTGCGTCCCGTTTTCCTCCGTCTCATATCCTGGAAGATAATGGATAAGATTTGGATATTTATCCGAGGCATCTCCTGCGTTAGTTCCGTAAGTATAAGAAAAAAATGCTATGCGAATGCCTTTTTTACTGACAATTTCATATGGTCTGTACTCGGCATCAGTGCTCTTCTGCGTTCCAACACAGGTAATCCCTGCATTTTCGTAAAAATCCTTCGTAACGTCAATTCCCTGAACCCCTCTGTCGAGAGCGTGGTTATTAGCGCATGATACCACGTCAAATCCTGCCTTCTTAACAGCTTCGCCAAGTTCCATGGGTGAACCAAAGCTCGGATACCCTCCTACCATACTCTCTTTATCAACAAGCACCGTCTCTCCGTTAAGAGCCGCAATATCCGCAGATTGTATCTCATCAAGAAAAGGCTCATACAAAAAATCAAAGCTGCCGTTCTCATGTTTTCTTGCATATTCATATATTGGCCTGTCTATCAGATTATCGCCGAACGCCTCGATCTTAACTTCATTTTCAACGTTCTTAAGCCCCCAGCCCTGCCACATCCAGAGCGTGCATCTTTTCTCTTTGTCCTCCAGCATAATAATAGCGTCATTCTGTGCCATCAACTTCATGCGCCCCGCTACAACTCCCATATCCGACGCGCACCATTTCTCATGTACTTTCCCGTCCTCTTTTATGTCATATAAAAAGACATGCTGCGAATATTTTTTCTCATCTTCTTTTACCCAGAACGGTCTGTGCTTGCCGTACAGTCCTCTCTTCCACAAAAGAACTATCAGCTCTTTGTCCCCGTCCATATCAAGGTCAGACACAAGCACGTCTTGAACCTTATGTTCCTTGGCACTCTCAAATGTTTTCTCTCCATCTGCATTTGTAACTTCGAGTTTCTTATCTTTGAGCCTCACATAAAAAGTTCCGTTAACATCAGAGAACATCTCTTCCCTGTCATTCCAGCAAAGCCACGCCGGAATGTAACTATTTTGTATAAATAAAAAGACAGCGCAAACAGCTACCACTATTCCGAAGAATAGCAGTAGCCGCCTAAATACTTTATTATTTTGAAACATTCTGCAAAATCGTTTCATCATTCCTGTATTCTGTAACTCTGAGTCCACTCAGGCTGAACGGGCTTATTTGTATCTTCAACCCAGCTCATATTGTCATCGAGATATCCGCCTCTTATACGCTTGATCCACTCAGAATCTGTAAGCCTGTCGCTTATTGGCTGTTCAAACTGATAGAAAGAATATACGCTTCCACTTGCGACGTGAAGCTCTCCGTCTATCGGGAACACCACATAAATAGTATCCGCTTTACCTGTTCCGACTTCCAAAACACTTCCGTTTGGATCCGTTGCAATATCAGCAATAACAGGACAAGGAGCATCATTACTGTCTCCAAGAGTCTCTTTGTCAGAGTTTGCTTCTATCCAGAAATGCTCTATATAACCACCATAGCAGCGAATATACTCATAATCATCGTCAGTGAGCTTTTCATTTTTAAGCTCTTTTTCCGATATCGTTATAAGCGTACCTGCAATCTCGGAAAGCTTATCAAGATTCTCTTTTTCTTTTGCATCAAGCACGCCATACTTATCAAGACCTTCCTTTGTCTTTTCGGAAAGGAACTTGAATCTGCTAAATACAACAGGCTGAGTATCTACAAATCCTCTATCATCGGGAACGTCAACATCTCCGCCTCCCATCTCTGCAGCAACCTGTTTGCTGTAAAGAATTGTATCGTGCTTGAGTTCTGCGTAAGATCCTGCAAAAGTCTCAAGGTTCTTCTTTGCCCACTCATCATTCTGCATGTACAAAGGATAGCCCTCTCCCTTCTTCTCAAGAAGAGGTCTAAGTGTATTTAACCATCCGGAATAAAGACTTACGTTCCAGATAGAAGGATTGTCATTGTTATAGTGCTCCTGTACGGCTTTCATATTTTCCGTATAATTCTTGAAATCTGTAGCGCCCTGCTCTTTCAATATCTCCATTGCCTTTTCTGAGCCAAGAGCCGCTGCAGTATCGAGCGTATCGGGAAGCATTCTCTTCTGTCCCGCACTGTTTTCCTCTACCGCTCTGTAAACAAGCCTCTGCATTATAGCTGCATCGACAGAAAATCTCTGTCCCATAAATCTGTAGCCGGGAATTACATTTTCTTCAAATTCCCACACAGGAATAGAATTGATCTCAGGAGCTTTAAGCTCTTTCACCATGCTCACCGCTTTGGTAAAAGCATCTGAATTTCCCGCAAGCGCAGAAATATCAACCGTGTCTCCGTAGCATTTTTTTACAATATCAGAAAGTTCATAGTAGCCCGGATCGTCCGATGTTCCAGCAAAAAAGCTTGTGATACAGTAAATGCGCTCCCATGCGTCAGCGTTTTCTCCAATAGCAAGACTCTGAAGAAGCGCGGATCTCACCATATCTTCATTTTCGAAGTTAAAAGTAATCCTGCCGTACCACATCATTGCCTTGAAATACTTTTCGAGTTCTGCATCGCCCTCATAGTAGCCCCTTGGCTTATACTGAGAATAATCCTCATCGAGCCCCGTGAGTTTACAACTACCTACTCCGGAAGCACTACTTATCTGTGTAAGAACTTCATTTACATCGCTGTCAAAAGAGCCGTCGCTTACCGGAGCTGCGATGCTGTCATCAAGCAGTTTGCAGCCTATGTAAAAGAACTCAAGGTTTCTAAGTGCAGCAGCCTCAAAATCCGTTCCCTTTAACTTATCATACTGGTTCTTTGAACTTTCAAGCATCTGAGTGCTCAGCTTCTTAAGTTCACCGACAATATGATTTTTCTCCGTCTGCTTCATCAGATACGCAAAATACAGATGATATGTGTGCATAAGCGAATCGACAGTAATAAAATTCGGCTGAAAATCATATCTGTTCCACTCATATCTATCAAAAAATTCATAAGAAGAATCATTTACAATCGCAAAATTATTTTTGATCAGTGCATTTCTTATTCCTATAACATCGTTATATTCACTCTGGTATTCAAGTTCAAATCTGGATGCCTGATGAGAATTGTAAACCACATTCGAAAAATCTTCTTTTACACTGTAGCTTGGAATCGAAGGGACAAGATTCTCATCATAATATTTTTTCTCGGAATCGCCAAGAAGATATACTTTTCCCGACGCTACAGACGTATTGACATCAGTTTCCGTGGTTTCTGTCTTTTCACCACTTACAGATACGCTGCTTGCATCCGATGCAGTATTTCCACCCACTTTTGGAAATGAGCATCCCGACAGCGCAACAGACAATGTCATCAAAAAAACAACTACTCTCTTTTTCATAACTTCTCCTATAGTTTCATGATACAGTTACATTTCTGCACTATGCACTAATATTATAGCAGATATTTTCAATGACATAAAAAAGCCGCCTGCTGCTTAAAAGCAACAGGCGACCTTTTTATGTCAATATCAAAGAAACTTATTATTAGTTCTTTACGATAAGCTTTCCGCCACGCTTTGATACTACGTCAAAGATAACGGCTGCAAGAAGAACGGCACCTTTAACCACCTTCTGCATGTTAGCATCTACACCCATAAGTGACATACCAAGGTTGATAACACCCATAAGTACAGCACCTACGATAACTCCGGGAACAGTACCAGTTCCGCCGTAAGCTGATGCTCCACCGATGAAACATGATCCGATAGCGTCCATCTCATAGTTCTGACCATATGTAGGCTGAGCTGATGTAAGACGAGCAATTGTGATCATTCCTGCAAGTGCTGCAAGGAATCCCATGTTTGTATAAGCGATGAAGTAAACTTTGTTTGTGTTGATACCTGAAAGCTTTGTAGCCTTCTCGTTACCACCTACTGCGTAGAAGTAACGTCCAACTGTTGTGTTGTTTGTGATGTATCCATAAATAAGTACTACAACAAGTACCCAAATAAGAACTGTAGGAATACCCTTGTACTGAGCGAGCTTATAGCAGAATGCCATAACTACTGCAACAATACCGATTGTCTTTACAAGGAATTTCCAAACCGGCTCAACCTCGTAGCCTTTGCTCTTTTTCTTGATGCGTGATGTGAACTGAACAACAACGAAGATTGTAGCAGCTACAAGTCCGCCAAAGAGACATGTAAGGTTGAGTGATCCGCTTCCTCCGAAGAGATCGTGGATATAGCAATCAGCACCACCACCGAAGAGGTTAACGAATGCTGCCTTATCCTTGATTGAAATTGTAAGACCGTTAAGTACTACGTTTGAAAGTCCTCTGAACGCAAGCATACCAGCAAGTGTTACGATGAAGGGAGGAATTCTAACGTAAGCGATCCAGAATCCCTGGAAAGCACCGATCATTGTTCCGATAACGAACATGATAATTACTGCAAGCCAGATAGGAAGACTCTTATTTACCATAAGTGTCGCACCAACTGCACCAACGAAACATACAACCGAACCAACTGAAAGATCGATGTTACCACCTGTTAAGATACAGAGAAGCATACCGGTTGCAAGAACGAACACATAAGCGTTCTGTGAAATTAAGTTACTTACGTTCATAGGCAGAAGGATTGCACCCTTTGTCTGGAAAGAGAAGAATGCTACTACTGCGATAAGAACAAGTATCATTGTATTTTTCTTTATGAATCCGAGTACCGAATCGTTATTCATTATTTGACCTCCTTATTTCCGGATGACTGTAAAATATAAGTCATAATTTTTTCCTGAGTGGCTTCTTTGCCATCAAGTTCACCAACCATCCTACCTTCATTCATTACGTAGACTCTGTCACACATTCCCAATACTTCCGGAAGTTCGGAAGAGATCATGATAACTGATTTTCCTGCATCTACAAGCTGATTGATAATGCAATAAATCTCGTATTTAGCTCCTACGTCAATACCTCTTGTGGGTTCATCCAAAATGAGAATGTCCGGATCTGTGAACATCCATTTTGCAAGAAGAACCTTCTGCTGGTTACCACCACTAAGGTTACCAACATTCTGTTCAACTGTAGGACATTTTGTCCTAAGTTTCTGCTTGTAATCAACTGCTACTTCATACTCTTTATCTTTGTCGATTACTGTATTTTTACTAACCGCATCAAGGTTTGCAAGTGTAGTGTTAATCTTAATAGGATTGGTTAAGATAAGACCGTTGCCCTTACGATCCTCTGTAACATAAGCAAGCTTATGCTTGATCGCATCCTGAACGGTTTTAAGGGTAACTTCTTTTCCGTTTATAATAAGTTTTCCTGAAATATTCTCGCCATAACTTCTACCAAAGATACTCATTGCAAGCTCTGTTCTTCCGGCACCCATAAGTCCGGAGATACCTACAACTTCACCTTTTCTGACGTTCATACTTACATTATTAACAACTTTTCTATCATTATATAAAGGATGATAAACAGTCCAATCTTTGACTTCCATCATAACATCCCCAATCTTAGGTGTTCTCTTGGGGAAACGATCAGATAATTCACGGCCTACCATACCATTGATGATACGGGCTTCTGAAATATCATCAACTCCTTTTTTGAGTGTCTCAATTGTTGAACCGTCACGGATAACCGTGATCTTGTCAGAAACATATGAAACCTCATTAAGTTTATGTGAGATGATGATTGAAGTAAGATTCTGTTCTTTCTTCAACTTAAGTAACAAATCAAGAAGCGCCTTAGAATCACTCTCATTAAGTGATGAAGTCGGCTCGTCAAGAATAAGAAGTCTTGCATTCTTTGAAAGTGCCTTCGCAATCTCAACAAGCTGCTGTTTACCAACACCAATGTCCTTAATCAATGTCTGGGTACTATCTTTAAGTCCCACTATATCTAAATACTTACGAGCAAGTACGCCCGTCTCTGTCCAATTAATCTTGAACTTTGCTCCTCTTTCATTTCCAAGGAACATGTTCTCAGCAATTGTCATATAAGGAATAAGCGCAAGTTCCTGATGTATAATTACAATACCTTTTTGTTCACTATCCTTTATGTCATTAAATTTGCAAACCTCGGAGTCATAAATGATATCACCTTCATAGGTTCCGTACGAATAAATACCACTTAATACGTTCATAAGTGTGGATTTACCAGCGCCATTTTCACCTACCAGCGCGTGAATTTCGCCCTCTTCAACCTGAAGATTTACATTGTCCAAGGCTTTCACACCGGGGAAGGTTTTGGTGATATTTTTCATTTCCAATAATATCTTCGCCAAGTTTACCCCTCCTTCTATCTCTTTTTTCATTCTATATTTTTCCATTAAAGAGGCGGGACTAAAGCCCGCCTCAGCTTTGTTACTAAAATGTATTACTTAAGATCGTCTTCTGTGTAGTATCCTGAATCGATAAGAAGAGTCTTATAGTTCTTAGCATCAGCAAATACAGGCTCGCAGAGATATGAAGGAATAATACCTGTTCCGTTATTGTAATCCTTCTCGTTGTTGATAGGAGCCTCGCCGCCCTTCATGATAGCGTCAACCATCTTTACTGTCTGTGCAGCAAGTTCACGTGTATCCTTGAAGATAGACATTGCCTGCTTTCCTTCGATCATGTTCTTTACGTTAGGCTTATCACAATCCTGTCCTGTAACGATCGGCCAGTCACCTGTGTAGTTAGCCTCAAGTGAGTTTTCAACACCAAGAGCTGTTGAGTCGTTTGAGCAAAGAACTGCATCAAGCTTTGTTCCATCAGCGTAGTTAGCTGCGATGATAGCGTCCATTCTTGACTGAGCGTTCTCTGTCTTCCAACCAGCTGTAGCAACCTTATCGAATTCAACCTGTCCTGACTTAACTTGGAGCTTGCCTTCCTTGATGTAAGGCTCGATAACGTCGTAAGCACCCTGATAGAAGAACTTAGCGTTGTTGTCACCGGGATCACCTGTGAAGATCTCGATATTGAAAGGTCCCTTTGCGTTGTCAAGATCAAGCTGATCTCTGATGTACTCACCCTGCTTTGTTCCTACCATGTAGTTATCGAATGTAGCATAGTAGTTAACTGCATCTGAGTTCATGATCAAACGGTCATAAGCGATAACAGATACGCCTGCCTGCTTAGCCTGGTCAAGAACTGTTCCAAGTGAATCACCCTCGATAGCTGCGATAACAAGTACCTTAGCTCCTGAGCTGATCATGTTCTCAATCTGAGAAACCTGTGTAGGAACGTCATCTGAAGCATACTGAAGGTCAACTTCGTATCCTGCTTCCTTGAGCTGTGCCTCCATGTTGGCACCGTCCTGGTTCCATCTCTGAAGATCCTTAGTAGGCATTGAAACACCAACTCTTCCGCCTTCGCCGGCAGGAGCTGCATCTGCAGGTGCTTCACCATCTGCTGCTGGTGCTTCAGCAGGTGCCTCTGCGCCACCTTCTGCTGCGGGTGCTGCTGAACCAGATCCGCAACCAACAAGCATGGCTGCAACCATAGCTGCTGAAAGAACTGCACTAATGATTTTCTTCTTCATAAATGTATCCTCCCTTTTACATTGGATTCTTGCAGAATTATTTCTGCGTTGTTTATATTTAAAAATTTACCACAAAAATAATAGGATTAAATTACGATGTTCTGTAAATTTTTACTATCGTTACAAAAATTTAACCGATTATGCTAGCATTATTTTGTACTGCATAATCGGTTATGTCAATTTTGTGCTACTCACTCAAACCCGCATGTTTACTGATTATTCCGGCATCTCATTCGGCACATTCAAGTAAACATCCTCTTTTAAGTGGAAGCCACTTTTTATTATCACTTCATCTATGTTGTTTTTGGTCACACTCGTAGGTTCAATCTTAAGATAAGGAACCATCTTCGAGCCATCGCTTATCTGGGATATATCATATTCCGTGATTTCTTCTCCCTTAACAAGTTTTACCGCGCATACGGCTGCTGCCTGTGCCAGTTTCTCGATAGGCTTATACACCGTCATGAGCTGAGTTCCCTCAACTATTCTCTGACACGCTTCAAGATCGGCATCCTGTCCTGCAACCATAAGCTTTCCGGCAAGTCTTCTCTCCGAAAGAGCCCTCACCACGTTACTTGCGATATCGTCATTTCCGCACATTATGGCATTTGCTTCCTTCACAAGTCCCGTGTTCTTATAAATATACTCACTCGCCTTTTCAGCACGCCATCCGTCCGCATAGACCGTATCGACGATCTCGTTCCTGTATCTTGTCATGACCGACCTGAAACCCTTTTCGACAAAAGAAACGTTGCTGTCCGACGGAGACCCGCATATCATTATAACTTTGCCGTCCGCAAGACCGTTATCTACCATGGTCTGAGCCATCATCGCACCTACTTTTTCATTATCAAATGAAATGTAAAGATCGACTCCCGCATTTGATATCAGTCTGTCATATGCTATGACAACTATGCCCTCGTCTCTGGCTTTTTTAACCGAATCGCGAAGCGAACTTGAATCAATGCAAATAATTACTATCGCATCCATTCCGTTCTTTATAAAATATTCAACCTGTTTTTTCTGCTCTTCGACATCGCCGTTTGCGTTCTGTACGTTTACTTCCGCACCAAGGTCTTTTGCCATTGATACAAATACGTCCCTGTCTCTCTGCCATCTCTCTATAACAAAAGAGTCAAAGCACATTCCAATCTGAATCTTGTCTGAATCGGAGCTCTTATTCTTTTCGACTTCGCTGCTCTCTTTAGCACACCCCGTTGTACATAATATAAGTAAAAGAGCCGCAAGTCCCCCGGCAATTATTTTCCCCGTATACCTTCTCATATGCGTCACCGTCCTTCTTTGTACTCAGTTGGCGTAACGCCTACATTCTTCTTAAAACTCCTGCTAAAATAGTTCGGATCCGTGTATCCGCACGCTCCGCAGATTTCCTTCATGGACATATCCGACTCCGTCAGGAGCTCTTTTGCCTTCTCTATTCTCACACTCGTCAGGTATTCAATAAAGTTAAGCCCCAGCTCATCCTTGAATATCTTACTGAAATAATACGGCGAGATATTAACCCTTCTAGATACATCATCAAGTGATATGTCTTTTGCAAAATTATCGTCTATGTACTTTCTTGCCGTCTTTATGACATCGTTGGACTTCTCTTCCTTCTTGGCTATAACATTTCTGCAAGCGGAAGTTATCTTTCCCATAAACCACTCTCTCAGTCCGTCTGCCGTTGCAAGCCCCATAAGTTCAGGCAGATAATCATCGCGTCCCGAGTAGATATATTTCTTTCCGCTGCTGTTATAAGCAAGTCTCTCCGCATAAAGAGTCATCTCAAGGACCTTTATTCTCATGGACATCAGGTCGCCGTTCTTAGCTCTGTTGTACATCCAGTCGGCGTACTTTCCTGCAGTTACCATAGTCGCATTGAGATCTCCGTTGGAGACTGCATCAAACATAGGCTTTTCAAGCTCAATAGGATAATCTTCTTCATGGTCTTCGCCAAGTGCAAGATCGTCCACATGTGCAACAGATCCCGTCGTTGCGATAAGTGCATTTAGCGCTTCTCTGTACGACTCACCAAGCTCTCTTAACGGCTTTACGCCTCCGATTCCTATTCTGAAGCTTATATCAGTTTTTTTCTTAAGGATCCTTGTGAGCTGTCTTGCCTTATCGATAAGCCCCGTTCTGTCGTTGTACTCAATCTTGTCGGAATCAAGCGGTATCAGCACGGCGATCTTGTTAGCCATTACGTTACCTATCTTACAGTTAAAAAAGTCTTTTACCCCTTCACGTATCTCCTGATAGCGTCCGGAAACTTTGACGGAACTTCCGATAGCATTCGTCATGTGGTTTCCTTCCTGCGAATCACCGCATACAATAGCCATCATATATCCGTAGTCCTGCTCTATTCCAAGTATCGTCTTGTAACTGGCGATATCTTCTTCGAAATGTTCCTGAAGAAGGATATCATATATAAGTCCGTTCTCTATAATAGGCTCAATGGTCTCTAGCTTTTCTTTTATCATCAGCTCATTGCTTCTTTTTTCTCTCTCGCCGTCAATGAGCTCCATCGCCTTTTTGAGCACGTTTACAACTTTGACTTTGTCCATGGGCTTGTTTATATATTCAAGCACCCCAAGTTTAATTGCCTCTTTTGCATAGTCAAATTTGTCATATGCCGACATGACAATGAAGATCGTATTTGCAGAGAACTGCTTGATCTCCTTGATTGCCTCTATTCCGTTTATTCCGGGCATATGAATGTCCATTACGGCAATGTCTGGCCTGAAGCGCTCAGCAAGCTCTATTACGCTTCTTCCCGTCTTGGCAAACTGCACTTCGCAATCACTGCCAAATTCCTTTTCAATTATGAACTTCATGGAGTCGATGACTATACCTTCATCATCCGCGATCATTATCCTGTACATACTTTTACCCCGATAAAAATGCTACTCTTCCTTTTCTTCGAATGGCAGACGTATTATTACTTCACATCCCTTGTTCTCGCCTTCGCTCTTTATTTCAACAGCATTATCATTCTCCGTAAAGAGCCTAAGCCTTGAAATTACGTTGTCCATTCCAATTCCGTTATTGTCGTTCTGATCTTTTTTTCTTTCCCAATTTCCGCTCAGTATCTTTTCTATATTCTCACGGCTGATTCCCTTACCGTTGTCACCGATACTGATACAGATATTGTCATCCTCTCTGTAAACCTTAAGCGTTATCTTACCCTTGTCGCCCATTTCCCTGATGCCGTGATTTACAGCATTCTCAACAATAGGCTGTAATACCATGTTTGGCATCGAGGCTCCAAGGAGTCTTTTATCAACCTGCTTTTCATAACCGATATCACCGGAAAATCTTACGTTCAGGATCCTGATGTAGTTATCGACCAGAGTTACTTCTTCTCCGATCGTCACCTCGGTTGTCTTTCCCTTTACATTATACCTGAAAAAGTCAGCTACTGTCTGAACATACTCATAAGTTTTATCCGCACCCTCCATCATTGCAAGCTGCGCGCCCGCATTTAGCGTATTAAAAAGGAAATGCGGATTGATCTGCGCCTGCAGATACTTGAGCCTTGCGTCCTTAAGATGCGATTCCATCATTAGTTCTCTCTCCTGCATGTGGCGCTCTTTTTCTATGCTCATGCGGAGCCTCTCAATATATTGCTTGATACTTATGACCATCTTATTGAAAGCTTTTGTAACTATTCCGATCTCATCATTATAGGAAATTTCCAAAAGTTCTGTATCAAAATTTCCTTCAGCAACTTCATTTGCAGAATCCACAAGCTTTCTGAGCGGCAGTATGATTGTGCTCACGAGGTTCGTTATGATTATGATGTTTCCTCCCATAACGATAGTGATTACAATGAAGCTTATAAACTCGTATGTCCTGAACATTTTGGTAAGCTCCGAATAATGCTCCGAATTACTTACAAAAAGTTCCAGATTGAGACTCGTTATGTACTCACTTATATAAGAATATAACTCCGTGGCGTTATCATAATACGCACGGTATTTTTCTACATTTCTTCCACGCTTTGCTTCTATTGTAAGAGAAACTTCATTTAAATAATTCTGCGACATGTATTTTATATTTCTTTCCATACGTCCGAAGGAAAGATCTGTTACTCTGTCGTCAAGTTCCTCTGTGAGATTAGAAAAACGCTGCGCCGAACTGTAATATGTTTTCAGTGAATCTGATGTCTTTGACCTTAGATACTCCGTCATGGAATCCTGCACACTGCTAAGAGCATTGGTGAGGCGGTTCAGGTGTCTGTTGTCCTGATATACCATCTCCATCTCTGTCGACATACTGTTGATTCCAAGGAGCAAAAAGATGTTTACGACAAAAATAATTACATTCGCAAAAACACAGATACTTACAATTTTATATTGAAGGGGGCGATCAAGAAATCTATTCATTCTGAGCATCCTCCTTCTTCATATATTCTGCGACATTACTCTTATTGATAAGACTGACATCGGCAGAATCATACTGGCTGGTATTGCCCGACTCGTAATAATCGGAAAGAGCTTTTATGCACTTCTCTCCGAGCTGATCGGTATCTATAGCCAAAGTTGCATAGACAACGCCTACATCTATGGCATTGATTATAGGCTCGGAAGCATAGCAGCCAAGGATATTTACCTTACCTACCTGATTGAAATCTACTACTGCCTGATAAGCGCACATAGTATTGGTCTCATTCAGGCATACAATGACATCGGGCACCTGTTCCATATGGAAGATATCTCTTATCGACTCTTCCGCTGAAAAGTCATTGGTATTGTCGACAGTCTTGATTGAAATGGAAACCTCGGAACCATCCGCATTTTCCTCCTCAATACCTTCCTGCATTGCCGCGATTATAATATTCTGAATATTTTCACCAGCATATCTGGCATCCGAATTAACAAGCACGGTAACCTCTATACCTTTATCCTGCTCGTTTTTCTCACCCTCTGCCGAATTTTCAGTTTTCTTTTCCCGGATTATATTATTGATCTGCTTAGCATATTCACGACCCATTGTGTAACCACCGACACCAATGTAGCTAAGCCTGTTTGAACGCGTATTGTCTCCATACAGAGTAACAACAGGGATTCCCTCTTCAACCGCTTCGTTAATGAGTTCCGTCATCTCCTTGGTCTCATCAGCATAAAGAATTATTCCGTCAACCTTAGACGCCGTCGCGATCTTCATGAGTTCTTTTGTCTTGTAATTCTTGGAGAAATTCTCTCCCAGAAGATCGACATAGATATTGTCCTCTTTTGCTGCCGCATAAGCTCCGCGGTAGACAGACTTCCAGAAATCCGACTTATAATTATCCGTTATCATGACATAGTACCTGTCAAACTCATGTGCCTCATCTTTTCTCTTAAATCCCTTGAGACTTACACTGAAGCTCACAGCAATAAGAAAAATAGTCACAATAACAAATATCACTGTCGTTATCATAACAAAACTTTCTTTGTTATTAAGTTTACGCTTATTATTACTACGGGGAGTGTTCTCAGTATTCATCACCTATTGATTATACCGTTTACACTCCCCATGTTTCAATAGAATTTCTATTTATGGTTATGCTTCGTTATCTTTTCTAAGATTAAAAATATCCGTTTCTTCGCCAGTCTTCACATCTACGGAGTATACTCTAACTCCTCTTCTCTTATAAGCCATACGCCATCCCATGTCGTCCTCTTTGGCTCTCTCAAGGGTATTGCGCATTATGTAGATCTTACCGTCAATGTACTCCATTATCTCCGGATCTTCTACAACTGCGCCGGTATCAACATCCAAAACAACTCCATGATTGTTTGATGACTCAACAACATGCTTTTCGCATTTCTCATCGAACCAGATAAGATGTCCCTGCCTATCGCAAGTCACATAGAAAGGTCTTCCCTTGACATTGGGATTCATCTTGCCGTCACTGGAAATTGAAAAGGCAGTAGGATCGTTACCGTTAAGGACATCAAGGTCCATCTGATTTGACTTTTCACATGTAAGAGATTCCTCTTCTCCCAAAGTCGCCGAGATATAGTTGACTCCCGTGAGCTCATTTTTTGTTCCCGAATAGTAATTTAGGGTGAAGTAAACTTTGTTGTGCTCATCATCAACAGTAAGCTGATGGAATTCATAATAATCTCCCGCATTCTCACTGTCGGGAAGGCATCCTAAAAATGTAGATGTATCATTCGATAAGTCATACTCCCAAAATCTGTTCTCACTCTCTCCGATATAATCGGGCTCAGTAACGTAAAAAACCTTATCTCCTTCGCAGGCAACGCACTCTTTTACATTCTCAAGCGTAAGCTCGTTTCCGTCGTCCAAATGAATTACAAGATTGGTACCTCCGTCGCTGTATACGCTTGTAACGAGAGTCTTTCCCTCTTTATCAACTGCGCTTATATTGTCGGACTTGATAAAGTTTTCTTTGTAATCATTTGAAAGATCATAGCCTATTGCCCTGACTTTCATATCACCGTCTATCTTTCTGAAATAATTGGTATAAAGCATTCCGTCTTTTACAAATATATTTCCGAATGTTGCTTTTCTACCAACTCTCAATGTCTTATTTGTAGAAGAATCATAAGACATAAGCACGTTGTCGCCGTAATCATATGATGCGAACGCTCCAAACCAAGATGTATTATCCAGGTTTATCTTTGATGGTGCATGGAAATAAATCTTATCGTCCACTTTTACAAAAAAGTGTCCGTTATTCTCGAGAACTTCTTCACCCGGCTCTTCGATGCTCTCGATTGTAAGTTCTACGTCATCATCGTCTTCTGAAATAGGAAATGGTGCAGCACAACTCATAAATAAAAAACTAATCCCCGTCATAAGTGCTGTAGTAAAAACTCTTCCTTTCATTGTTGCTTTTTTACTCCTCAAACTTATAAAAAATAGTAAGCGCTTACATGCAGGCGCTAAGTGACATTCTAATCATTTTGATAACCGTTTGCAATACAATGTTAAAAATGTCCTTAACAAAAAATAAACGCCCGATTGCTCGGACGTTTGTCAATTTGCACAATTTTATAAACTTTTGAATACGAATATATCAGATTCTTCGGCGCCTGTACGCTCACTTACGCTTGCAATTACAGACTTTGTGGCAGTTTCCTGCCGAAGGGCAGCCGATACAATGCGTACCCTTTTTCTTTTCTTTATAAATGTAACTTATTGCTAAACCTAATATCAGCACAATTACTGCAAGTGCAATTATATTTGTCATGATTTCGCACCTCCACGCATTACATTTTGATTCTTATGAATGAGATATGTTATAACGCCTGCAAATACTGCGATAGCGATAAGTCCATATGCAAATCCCGCACCGAACACTCCTGTTGTAATGAGCGTGCCGATCTGATATACAAAAAATCCTACCGTAAAGCCTGTTGCAAGCTGGAAGCCAATCGCTCCCCAAAACCACTTTGCTGATTTCATCTCAGCGTTCATCGCTCCGAGAGCCGCAAAGCAAGGAGGCGTATAGAGATTAAACATAAGATAAGCAAGAGCCGCAACCTTGGTTATTCCCATTACTGCTGCGACAACATTGCCTTCTCCGATAAGTTCAAGTTCCTCCGTATCGATAAGGTTCGAAACCGCATATACCGTAGCGATGGTTCCGACAACATTCTCCTTTGCGATAAATCCTGTGATGGACGCCGCAGCAAGCTGCCAACTGACGATACCGACAACAGGGATAAGAAGATACGAAAAAGGTCCTGCAATTCCGGCAAGGATCGATGTGTTTTCCATTCCCTCTTCTACCGGTTTAAGGCTGAAGTTAAATGTCTGCATGATCTGAACCGCAGTGTTGCACACAAGAATAACCGTTCCTGCCTTAATAATGTATGACTTACCTCTCTCAAGCATCGACTTAACCGCAAACATAAGACTTGGTATCTTATATTCAGGAAGCTCGATGATGAAGAAGCTCTTTTTAAACTTGGAAACTGTAATTGCCTTTATTATCTTAGCTCCGATCAGGATAAGAACGATTCCGCCCATGTAGCAGATAAAGCTCACCCACTTTGATTCAGGAAAAAAAGCTCCCGCAAAAAGTGCTATAACAGGGAGTTTTGCTCCGCACGGCATGAAAGTCGCAAGCATTGCCGTCGCACGTCTTTCTCTCTCATTTCTGATGGTACGACATGACATAACAGCAGGAATACCGCAGCCTGTACCCATAATCATAGGGATAACCGATTTTCCCGAAAGACCAACTTTTTTGAAAATAGGATCAAGAACTACCGTTGCTCTTGCCATGTATCCGCAATCTTCAAGAAGTGCGATAAGAAAATACATCACCATAACAAGAGGAAGGAACCCTACTACCGCTCCGACACCACCGATGATACCGTCTACAAGAAGTGCATAAAGTAGCGGATCTGCATCTGCCATTGCTTCTCCTACCATCCCCTGGAAAGACTCTATCAATCCCGCAAGGATATCAGCAAGCCATGTTCCCAAGGTTGTCTGTGAGATATAGAACACAAGCCACATGATCACGGCAAAAACAAGAATACCTATCACGGGATGTGTAACGACATTATCTATAGAATCGCCGATGTTCTTATCACTTGTACGGAATTTACGGTTCTCAACTTCGCCGACAATCTTGTTTACAAACTCAAAGCGCTTTCTATCGGCTGCTTCAGCTGCTGCCTTACTGCTAATATCAGCATCTCCCTGATTGTAAGGTGCCTTCTGCTCTTTTCCAACAAGTGACATTGCAGTCTTAACAACTTCCTTAAGACCTTCTTCCGAAGTCGCAACAGTCTTAATTACAGGACAACCAAGCTTATCCGATAAAAGTTTTTCATCTATAGAATTTCCTTTTTTATCGTTGGAATCATTTTTATTGAGCGCTACTACCATGGGGATTCCCAATTCCAACAGCTGTGTTGTGAAAAAAAGACTTCTGCTTAGATTAGTGGAATCAACGATATTGATGATCGCATCTGGGTTCTCATTCTTTACGTAGTCACTTGTAACGCTCTCTTCGGAAGTAAACGGTGACATTGAATATGCTCCGGGAAGATCTACAGCAACCGGAGCATCATCGCCATCATAGTAATTTTTCTTAATAGTACTCTCTTTCTTGTCGACAGTAACACCTGCCCAGTTACCAATCTTCTCGCTCCTTCCGGTCAAAGCGTTGAACATGGTCGTCTTCCCGCTGTTGGGGTTGCCCGCCATAGCGATTCTCATTACAGTTCCTCCTAAAAAATCTGTCTAACATAATTCAAGCCAAAACACTAAATCTCACGCGTTTTGGCTCTTTTTAAATCAACATTAAATATTGATAGCGTCAGCTAACTCCGGATCAATATTATAACGTGCATCCTTGATGGCGACCACGAGGTTTCGTTTCTTATCAACGACCGTGATCTTCTCTCCGCTGTAGCATCCAAGTGAGAATAAGAAGCTCTCCATCTCCTCATCTCCGTCGGTATTAACAGCATCGATCATATACTCTTTACCAAGTTCTGCGTTATTAAGTGTCATATATGTGCCTCCTAAAAAACGGTTAGTATTTGGTAATCAAAATTAGTCATTGCTAACTTTCCACACATAGAATATTCTTATTGGGAATTAATGTCAAGAGCAATATTGATATTTTATGTTTTTTTATGCTTTTTTCACGCATATAAACAGCATCGCAACCCCTCTTCCCAAAAGAAAAATGCCGCACTGGCAAGATGCGGCATTTCAGGTAGGAGATTTCTTATGACTATGTATGTCACGTGTTAGGTTATCTAACGAAATTTATGTTAGCACCCGCTAACATTTCTGTCAACCCTATTTTTGTATTCTTTTTTTCATTCAAAAAAATCCTGTCCCTGATTTCTATAATCTCAGTTGTGTTTGCGCCTCTCTTGTAGTATTCTTAAAAGCAGAGAAAGTAGGTGAAAAGCGATGGCGTTACAGGAATCAGGCGAGATGTATCTCGAGACAATTTATGTGCTCTCAAAGAGCCACACAAACGTTAGATCAGTCGATATAGGTGAGGAATTAGGCTATTCCAGACCATCTGTTAGCCGTGCCATGCACCTGTTAAAAGACGAAGGACTTGTCAAGATTGACGAGTATGGCTTTGTAAAACTGACCGAAGCCGGTAAAATTCTGGCAAAGCGCATATATGAAAGACACACGGTCCTCACAAAGCTCTTTGTTGATCTTGGAGTGGACGAAAAGATTGCTGCAGAAGATGCGTGCCGTATTGAGCACTACATCAGCGATGAGTCCTTTGAAGCTATAAAAACTCATATGGCAAAACACTGATTAAAAAAACAAACCGCCGAGTCTCATTTAAAAGAGATTCGGCGGAATTTTTGTGCTCATTTTAATTAGATAATTCTTTTTCCAGATTTTCCGGATTAAGAGCTATAGCATTTTTTACAGCATACGCGGGCTGGCTTACACATGCTGTCAAACAAAAAAGCGATGCCAACATCATGATTATTGCTTTTCTTTTCTTCATAACTACATCCTCTTAAATATCAAATATACTCATCTGTCTGTATTTATCAGGGAAATCGTTCATATATCTAAAGCACTCTTCTGCCGTAGACATAATTTTGTTGTCATTACAGATCTTGTTGAATACAGAATACAGATCTTTTGCGTTCGGACTGGGCAGTTCATATGCGTTACCGTAGCGACTGATATACTTCTCTTTTAATCCGGGAAAAGACTTATCAAGAGCCTCATAGTAATACTCCCGGTCACCCTCACGAAGTGTCAGTCCCATACCAAAATCTATAACACCTTTTACTCCCACTCTCACGCACTCATTTAAGATAGATGTGATATTTTGGGCTGTATCATTGATAAAAGGCAAAATCGGTGTCATCCAAACTACCGTCGGAATTCCCCTCTTTTGCATCTCTTCAAGAACTTCTATTCGACGTTTTGTGTTGCATACATTTGGTTCAAGTATCTTACAAAGATCATCATCATAGGTTGTGAGTGTCATCTGCACAACACATTTGGACTTTTGGTTTATCTCATCCAAAAGATCAATATCTCTTAGTATCCTGTCAGATTTAGTCTGAATTGCAAGTCCAAACTCATATCTTGATAAAATCTCCAGGCACTTTCTTGTCAGTCCGAGTTTCTCTTCACAGTGCATATATGGATCGGACATTGCACCTGTTCCGATCATGCACTTTTTTCGCTTAGACTTAAGTGCTTTTTCAAGAAGCTCAGGCGCATTCTGCTTAACTTCAATATCTTCAAAATCATGCGTAAACTGATAGCACTTACTTCTGCTGTCACAATAGATACAGCCATGCGTGCACCCACGGTATATATTCATCCCGTGCATCCCGCTGTTTGAAGTTATTATTCCTTTTGCATCAACAAAATGCATCTACCGCTCCTATCAATTATATTTCCCTCCAAGCTCTCGATAGGCTTCTTCTATATCCTGAGTACAATGTGTAAATATAAGTGCTCCTCCAAGATCGATCGTCACAAGCGCCTCATATCTGTTTACTCGGACAGGGCGACCGTCAATGATCTCTATTTCAGTTTCACCATCAATAGGAAAAATATCTTCCTTCCTATAATTTCAAGCTCAAATTTCAGTATTTATGAGCTTTTTGTTTATTGATATACCTCTTTAACAGGAACCAGAGGTGATGAATAGTCATGTATCATGTACTGAATAGCCGATTGAAGGTAGCACTAATAAAGC
>JAFZQT010000098.1 GCA_017620235.1 Butyrivibrio sp.
GCTTTATTAGTGCTACCTTCAATCGGCTATTCAGTACATGATACATGACTATTCATCACCTCTGGTTCCTGTTAAAGAGGTATATCAATAAACAAAAAGCTCATAAATACTGAAATTTGAGCTTGAAATTATAGGAAGGAAATTCTACAGAAAGTTTTTGGGGAATACAATTAGTAGTGGGGCTTGGTTTATCAATTGGCTTGATATGGGGATTTAAAAATGTTTCCTTTTTCAGTTCAAGCAGATTATTAGAATTGATAAGCAAGTATAGTTTGGAAATATACATATTGCATCAGTATCCGGTTGTAGTTATGACAAAAGTAATGTCCGGAATTGGAGTATATGTTTATATTGGTTATTTGATCAGTGTGGTAGTAAGTATTGGGATAGTAATTATTGGTGCTGAGATTTTAAAAAGATTAAGTGTGTATGAATTCTTTTTTAGACCGGCTTATAATAAAAAACTCCCCTAACCCCCTCATGAATGAAGGGGAGGGGAGTTTTTTATTATTTACTTATCGCTGTCTTTTTTAGGTGTTGCTTTGATTTCGACATCGTTAAGTCCGGAGATGTTTACGTTCTTGTTGACCTTGGCATCATATGTTCCGGCTTTCATGATCTCTGAGAAATCAACGCCTGTTGCTTCGGACATTGTGTCAAAAACCTGTTTCATAACAACGGGCATATTTCCTGAAATCTGACTTGCGCCGTTTGATCCGTCGCCTGTTCCATAAATGTTGATCTTGTCGATCTGTGAAAGAGGCTTAGCAATTTCAGCTGCCATCTGAGGCATGATCTTGATCATCATTTCAGCCATAGCTGCGCCGTTGTACTTCTTATAGGCTTCAGCTTTCTTTTCCATTGCTTCGGCTTCAGCAAGACCTTGAGCTTTGATGCTTTCAGCTTCGGCTCTACCTTTTGCGGCGATACCGGCTGCTTCAGCGTCATACTTAGCCTTGATACCTGCAGCTTCCTGCTCTGCAGCATATTTCATTGCTTCTGCTTTAGCTTTCTGAGCCTCGGCTTCTTTTTCCTGCTCGTACTTACGAGCCTCAGCTTCGCGCTGTCTCTGGATGAGCTTAGCTTCAGCGTCTTTCTCTGCACGATATTTGTCGGCATCAGCTCTTTTCTCAATCTCAGCGGCAAGTTCCTGCTGTTTTACAACGACTTCTTTCTGCTTGAGTTCAGCTTCGCGTTCAACCTTTGCAATCTCTGCATTTACGATAGCTGCCTGAATTGTCTTTTGCTGTTCCTGATTCTGAATCTCATATGCAGCATCGGCTTCAGCCTGCGCAGTGTCAGCCTGCTTCTTGAGGGAAGCTTTCTTGATGTCAAGTTCGTTGTTCTTCTGAGCAATCTCGGTCTGAGCGGCAACTTTTGCATCGTTGGATGCTCTGTCAGCTTCAGCCTGTGCGATTGCCACGTCTCTGTCAGCCTGTGCCTTTGCAATGGCTGCATCTTTCTTGATCCTTGCTGTGTTGTCAGCACCAAGATCTCTGATAAGTCCGTTCTCATCGGTTACGTTCTGAATGTTGCAGGATATGATCTCGATACCGAGCTTATCCATGTCTTTTGAAGCCTTGAGCATAACCTGATCGGAGAAAGAATCTCTGTCGGTGTTGATCGTGCGAAGATCGAGTGTACCGATGATCTCACGCATGTTACCCTGAAGGGAATCTTTAAGTTCCTGTGCAATCTGCTCGGGATGTTTGTTAAGGAAGTTCTTGGATGCAAGAAGGATTCCTTTTACCTTTACAGGAGCGTCGTCAGTACCGATGTTGATAATGCGGTCTGTTGCGATACGAACCTTAGCAACGGCGTCAACGTCAACGTTGATAAAGTCGTTGGTAGGAACCGACTGTTCAGTTTTTATATCTACGGTCATCTGTCCAAGGTAGAGCTTGTCGACTCTTTCGAAAAAAGGAATCTTAACACCTGCTCGACCTATAAGGATTCTGGGTTCTTTGCGAAGACCGGAAATGATAAATGCCTGATCCGGAGGAGCCTTCACATAACCCATTGCAAAAATAAGTATTACAACCAATGCTGTAATTGAAGCGCCAATAATAGCTGTCATAGTTCTCCTCCATTCTGACTGAGATAGCTCAGTCGCGAGTACATCTTTTTTAACCACATGTGTTTGATTGATGTACGTGATTGATTTGTTATGCATTTAATATAAATCAGCGCACATCCTCGATAAATACAGACTTTGGTGAAATAATGCGGCCTATTTTGCCAAAAATGCAAATTAAGATTTTTGAAGAAGTGGGGGATTTATTGTTGACACAAAAAAGATTGATAATTATAATCGGAACTAATATTTTTTCAGAAAGTAGATATGAATATGAGAAAGATTATGCTCATCAACAATATAAATACTAATGCTACTCCAAATCCCAATCCCATGAATAATACTCACGGGATTATTAGTGTTATATTTGATGAGGATATTCGGATATGCTGTATCTGAATAAAAAGAAATTGAAGAGATAATTAGAGCCTCATCAAGCTACAGAAAGTTTGATGAGGCTTTTTTATTACATTTAGTAAGTGGAAGGAGCAGGAGTATGGAACTAATAAGAGTGCAGGATTCAGATTACAAGAAGACATATGAATTGTTTATGTCTTTCGATGAGGACGAGAACGGCTTTGTCAACAGCGTGTATGGCTATGACTATGAGAAGTTTCTTGAGTGGATCGAGATGAAAAGAAATTGGTCGCTTGGAAAGGGGCTTCCCGAGGGTTTTGTACCCGATACTACTTTTGTGCTTTCGGATGAAGGGGCATATGTTGGTATTTTCAATCTTAGGCACCACTTGAATGACTTTTTGCGAGAAGGTCCGGGACATATCGGTTACGGAATATCTAGGGAATACAGGGGAAAAGGCTATGCTACCGCAGGTCTTAAGCTGGTGCTCGGAAAGGCGAGAGAAATCGGGATTCATGAGGCATATCTTTCTGTAAATAAAGACAATCCTGCAAGCTTAAAGGTTCAGCTCAACAACGGAGCTTACATTCATCATGAAGATGATGAGAAATACTATACGAGGATAGACGCGGTAAACGATTCTGACAGCAGGGAAAAGATTGTTAAGGACTATTACGAGCAGACAGATGAGGATGGAAGGCTGGACAGATCAAGGCACGGACAACTTGAGTACGCAACTACGATGCATTATATTCACAAGTTTGCAGATTCAAAGTCCAAAGTGCTTGAAGTTGGCGCTGCAACCGGCAGATACTCAATAGCACTTGCAAAGGAAGGCATGGATGTTACAGCTGTTGAGCTTGTTGAAAAGAATCTTGAGATATTAAAGGAAAACAGCAAGGGAATTGCGAATATACATCCAATGCAGGGCGATGCGACAAAGCTCAGTAGTCTTGATGACAACAGCTTTGATGTAACGCTTGTTCTGGGACCTATGTATCATCTTTATGACAGGGATGACGTTGATAAGGCAATAGATGAAGCTATAAGGGTTACTAAGCCCGGCGGAACGATCATGTTTGCTTTTATATCAGTTTTTTCAATCATGTACATCAACTATTTCAACGGAAACTGGAGAAAGGGGGAAAAAGAGAATTTCACGGAGGATTACAGGGTAAAGCATTTTAAAGGACAGCTTTTTACGGGCTATGATGTCACGGAGTTTGAAGATCTTTTTACAAAAAAATCTGTTGAGCACATTACGACAACGGGAACGGACGGAGATATTACTTCTGTGGAATTGAGATCTGATTTTGAGATCTCGGATGAGGATTTTGAGGCGTTTTTCAAGTGGTATCTGGCGTTTTCGGAGAAGCGAGAGCTGCTTGGAACATCGACACACCTACTATATATTTGTAAGAAAGTGTGACAACGTGCAATATTTAGTTTATAATAAAGTTGTTGATGATAAAGGTAACAACAATCAATGCGCTAAAATTATTTAAAAAATACACAAATTTTCTCTAAAATAATTATGCCTAAATGCCGATACATCAATTGGATACATTTACTGATGGTGATTGTTCCTTATAATCATGGTCACGAGAGGGGACGATATGGCGAGAACGAATGTAGTTACGGCTGATAGAGTCGTAAATTTCAAAGGCAGAAAAATTATTGAGCTAAACTATTGGGAGATTTACGATCACAAAGCAAATATCTACAAGTGGGTCAAAAGAGTTTTTGATGTGATTGCTGCATGCGTAGCGCTTGTTTTATTGTCTCCGGTTTTTCTTATAACTGCAATTGCTATTTTCGTTGAAGACGGAGGTCCGATTTTCTTTACCCAGACAAGAGCAGGTAAGAATATGAAGGGCTTTAAGATATACAAGTTTAGAAGTATGTACAAGAATGCGGAAGATCTGTTTGAAAAGATGCAGGAACAGAACGAGCAGACGGGACATGCTTTTAAGATTAAAGATGATCCAAGGATAACCCATGTGGGCAAGTTTATCAGAAGATACTCAATCGATGAACTTCCTCAGCTGTTTAACATAATCAAGGGCGACATGAGTGTTGTAGGTCCAAGACCTATTCTCTATGAGCAGATGGAAGAGTGTAACGCTTATGAGAAGCAGAGGCTTATTGTTAAGCCGGGACTTACCTGTTATTGGCAGGTATGCGGAAGAGCTAAGATTAAGTGGGATAAATGGGTTGAGCTTGATCTTAAATATATTCAGGATATGAGTATAAAGAAAGATATAGAGCTTATCATCAGAACGTTCCCTGCGGTGTTCGGGCAGGACGGAGCATATTGAGAAATAACAGATTTTGTAAAAAAGAGCTGTCATCTTAGTGATATGTACTAAAATGGCAGCTTATTTTTAATTTGTTTTTTTATCATAGGTCAAAAGAATGAAGCGCGTAGCCTGTACAACAGGGAAAATCGGGTGCTTCATGCAAAAATACAAGAGTTTGTTTGCTTTTGATGAAATGTCTACATGGGTGGACATTATTTTTTTGCGTATATCATCCTTTAGGAAAATAGCGCGTACTCTTGACGTTACGTTTGGCGCTTTATAGCGAAGCTCAATCTTCATAACAACAAAGAGCATGATGATGAATTCGCGGTCTAATTGCGTTTCGGCCGTTGAGATTTTTTTGTCTCTAAGGATATCTTTGAAAGTCTTGTCGTTGAGTTCAAGGTTTGACAAGAGTTTCTGATTGTGCCCGTGAGCCATGGAATCACTGATAAGTCTGTAATGATAGAAATAGCATTCATCTGCTATTACAAGCCTTTGTGCGTCGCAGATTGTAGGAAGCATTATGTTTACGTCTTCGCCCATTACGATAGATGTGTTGCAGTACTTGATGTTATCAAGGAGAAGCTTTCTGGATATGAGCTTCATGCATCTGGACATGGTGATCGGGCGGATCTCGTTTCCGAGGATGTTTTCTTTTATCTTTTCAAGGGAATCGCCGGTGTAGACGCCGGGCTTGAGACCTTGAGTTTCTTTTCTTCTTTCGTTGTTTTTTTCAACAATATAGTTTCCTGATATTATCTCGGAGTCTGAAAAAGAAGAATCGGTGAGAGCGTAGAGCTTCTCAAACATATCGGTGTCAACCCAGTCGTCGCTGTCTATGAAGCAGAGGTAGTTTGCAGAAGCTTTTTTTGCCCCTTCGATCCATGCAGACATAAGCCCACCGTTAGGCTTGTGTACAGCAATAACGCGAGGGTCTTTGTCAGCATATTCGTCGCACTTTGCGGGACTTACGCCGTCGGTTGAACCATCGTCGACAAGGATTACTTCAAATTCCCTGAAAGTCTGCGAGAGTACGCTGGAAAGGCACTCGTCCATATATTTAGCTGTATTGTAAACAGGGATAATTACACTGATCTTGGGTTCTGACATCTTTTTCCTTCCGATTTCTGACTTTTGACATATAAATGATATACGAATTGCTCCATGACTATCGTCATTTTTGACTTTTGACACCTATATCATTCATATTCTATCAATCACTGAGTGCGCCTGTCAAAATGTGATAGAAACGGATGTGCATTTGGGGTAAAATTAATAGTAACAAAAATCTAGGAGGAAAGGGCGTATGGGTAAAGTTTTTCATGTAGATCATCAAATAGATAAGAAAAATGTAGAAGATTCGGTCACAGAGTGGATCAAAGTAGTTGAGTACAGTGATATTAACAGCGAAAAAAGGCTTTTTGGCGGCAAACTTATGTCGTGGATAGATGAAGTTGCGCGTACGGTGGCGATGAGACATTCAGGGAATCCGGTTATCACCGCGGCTGTTGACAACATGCAGTTCAAACAGGGCGCAAAGCTTGATGATGTACTTGTTATCATCGGTAAGATAACGTATGTTGGCAGGACTTCAATGGAAATCAGGGTTGATACTTATGTAGAGGATAGGCGAAACGGTATGAGGCATGTCCTTAACAGGGCGTATCTGACAGAGGTGTGCATCGACGATGATGACACGCCGGTACTTGTTCCTTACGGAATCAATATAAGGACTGCAAACGAGCGTGCTGAATGGGAAGGTGCAGAGAAGAGGATAATCCTGAGGAAGAAGCGCAGGATGGAAGGATTCTGATACTTTGGTTTTATGCCTTTCAAAATGATAGAAAAATAAAAGTGAAATATTTTTCACTTTTTGTATTGACATGGAAAAATACGAGTGATATATTTATAACATCAAAACGAGTTATAAATATATCACTTTTTTCTACTAGGGAGGCATAGAGATGAATAAGAACAAGAAGGTAACATTGAAGGACATTTTGGTTGCAAAGGTAGTAAGAAATATTGCGATTGCGGTATATTTCTGGATGTGGGTAAGGACAGACTTCAAGGAGTCTTATGTGATGTTTCAATCTTCGTTTGGTGCGTTTCTTGCAATTTTTTATTTAGGACTTTATAAAAGAGAAAAGAAGTATAATAAAGAATTCTTTGATGAGCTTGCTGAAAGAAATTTAAATAAAAGCAATGCTATCTGCTACAAGATCTTGTCTGTTATCATGGTTGCACTTGCTTTTACTGCAGCAATAGTCGGACATGATGAAGTATCTAGAATAGATGTAATTGGCTGGGGACTTGTAATCTCACTTGTAGTTGTTTCAATCGTGAGAGTAATCCTGTACTCAGCTATTGATAAAAAAGGAGAATAAGCCTATGGCACTTATCACTAAGGTAAAAGAATACCGCGAAAAAGCCGGCTATAAGCAGAGCGAGCTTGCAGAGATGGTCGGCGCAAGACGTGAGACCATTGTTCACCTCGAGAATGGCAAGTACAACCCGTCGCTTAAGCTTGCGATGGACATTGCCAAGGTATTTGGCACTACCGTTGAGGAGTTGTTCGAGTTTACGGAAGATTGATAGGGGAAAAGAAATAGGAAAAGCGCAGATTTGGTACAAAAACAGGTACAAAATCTGCGCTTTTTTATATGACAAAGTACTATATATAGGGTATAATCCTGTCTTTGACAGTTTAAAAGCAAGTAATAGCGTCCAAAGCCTTGATACGTGCGGCTTTGGACGCTA
>JAFZQT010000099.1 GCA_017620235.1 Butyrivibrio sp.
CATAGCAATAACCTTGGGAGTTATCTTCTTCGCTTTTTCTTCCCACATATATTTGCCAAATGCCTGAAATGCAAATGCATATCCCTTTGTCATAACTGCAAGTTCATAAGCAACATCATCTGACAATCCAAGCGTTTCCTTATAATCTTCCTTGATAATCCCTATATTTAACGGAGCTATCTCACATTTTTCCGCTCTTAAAAAGAATGTTAATCCTTTGGTAGTCTCCAAATTCTCAATGTCATCATATAAACCTGCAACCATGAGATATATGGGATATTCTTCTCTTATAAGAATCTGGAATTCCTGAATAAAATCAACCAAAGCGTCAGTCTTTCGTGCTTCATCTATTACTACAAGTATTTTCTTTTTCTTTGCTTTTACTTCTTTTAAAAGTCTACCCAGAATAACACTGAGACTTCTGACAGGAGCCTGCTCTTTAGACAAGCTGACACCTATACCAAATGCAGACAGATTCAGATTAGCATCTATATACTTCGTCATAAAAGGAACATTGGCATACAGATAAGCCACCAGTTCATTCGTAATATCAGCATTTGATCTGATGTTTACTACTATCCATTCTTTTTCTTCTTTCAACTGATTTGCTATGGCAGTCAATGTCACTGTCTTGCCGCAGCCCCTTACTCCCGTCAGTTTAAATGCCTGTTCCTGAACAATATCGCTATTTAAGGTATCTATAATGTCATCTATCAGTAAACTCCTTCGAATATACTGATTTGGAATTCTTCCAAAACTAATTGCATATGGATTTCTTTCGCTCATATGTGTACCTCTATCTCAAAAATATAATTCGATATAATACAATATAATACGATATAATTTGATATAAAACAATATAATATAGTCACCTACACTATGAGCAGATTATCAGTATTTCCTTAGATAACATATGCATCCTGCGGTATTATCCTTGACAGGAACTGCCTTGTTCTCTCCTCCTTCGGTTTGTAGAAGATCTCGCCCGGCTTACCCTCTTCAACAACAACTCCACCATCCATGAATATTACTCTGTCTGCCACATCTTCGGCAAAAGACATTTCATGTGTCACTACGATCATGGTTATTCCGGTCTTTGCCACTGCCTTTATTACTTCAAGCGTCTCTCCCACAAGCTCGGGATCGAGCGCCGAAGTAGGCTCATCAAAAAGGATCACATCCGGTTTTAACGCTACAGCTCTTGCTATTCCGACTCTCTGCTGCTGTCCTCCGGAAAGCTGTGCCGGATAAGAATCTCTCTTTTCCAACATTCCAACATTTGCAAGGACCTCTTCAGCTATGGACTGTGCCTCCTGTTTGCTCTTTTTCTGCACCTGAACAAGTCCCTCCATAACATTCTGAAGTACAGTCTTGTGCGCAAAAAGTCCGTAGTTCTGGAACACAAAGCCCGTATGCCTTCTCATATAGAGAATATCTTTTTTCTTGGGGCTCTTAAAGTTTATCTCCTTATCTTTAAACTTCATTATCCCGCTGTCGGCTTTCTCAAGAAAATTTATGCTCCTAAGAAGTGTCGTTTTCCCCGAACCACTTGGTCCAAGTATTACGACCACCTCACCGTCTTCGACCTTTATTGATACATCCTTTAAAACTTCCTGTTTTCCGAATGATTTTTTTACTCCATTAAGCTCTATCACTATCTACACCTCTCCGTCTGTTTCAACTCGAATTTAGGCGGTTTTCTTAAGATACTTTCCGCTGTATTTTTCTCCGTAATGAGCAACAATCTCAATCGCGATTCCTATGAGCCAGTAAACAAGCGCCGCCGCAACGTATCCTTCGAGATAACTGTAATACAAAAGGCTTGGCAAAAGAGCTCCTGCCATTACCTCGATCACAGATATTGCACTCACAAGATTAGATGCTTTCAACAGACCTATAAGTGAATTCTGCATTCCCGGCAAAAGAATTGGTACCATCTGCGGAAAAACAATGCGCGTAAGTGTCCTAAATCTGCTAAGTCCTATACTGTATCCCGCTTCGAACTGTACTTTCTCGATTCCTCTGAATGCTCCTCGTATGCTCTCGCTGATAGAACATGTTGTTCCCATGATCAACGTAAAATATCCGATAATAATGGGATTCACTTCACTTATCGGCACAGGAATATGAAAGAACGTCGCAAAGCTCCCATAAAAAGTCATAAATAGGAGATTATACAAAAGAAGCGCTACCATCGTTGGCAATCCAAGATAAACAGTCACAAACACTGCAAAAAACTGCGAAAGAACCGGTATCCTGTAATAACGGACTGTAGCGATAACCGCTCCAAGAAAAAAACTGACAACAAAAGTTATCGCTGTAAGCTTCAGTGTAACAGGCACATAGGAGATTGCAGACTGTAATGATTCCAAAAAACTTGATATGCTAAAACTCATCTCATTATCTCCTTACACATTTTTTGCCGTTCCATTTTTCATCCTGCTCTCTGCTAAAAGAAATGCTCCTTTAAGTAACAAAGAAAATGCTATATATACAATTGCAGCAGACAGATATCCTTCAAGCGAATGTCCCGTAGCTGCTCCAAGAGTCTTTGCTTTTCCAAGAATATCCACAACTCCAAGTATGAACACCAGTGATGTATTCTGGAAAACACCTATGAAATCCACACCATAATGTGGAAGTGCCACTTTAAACGCTTGAGGGAGCACAATCCTATAAAAAGTTTGTGCTCCCGTCATTCCTATAGAATAACCGGCTTCTGCCTGTACTGCAGGTACAGATGTAATAGCGCCCCTAAATATTTCTCCAAGAAACGCTCCCTCATTCAGAACTATCGCTATCTCTACGAATATCACCGGATCAAGCCTGTTTAAATTGATTCCAAAAAGCTGCATAAACAGCGCTCCAAAAACAATAGGTATTCCGTAGAAAGATATCATCATCTGCACCAGCAGTGGCGTTCCCCTCATAAAAGATATGTATATTCCCAGTAAGCCGCTAACCACAGGCACTCTGTAGATTCTTAGAACCGCAACAATTATTCCCAATACGGTTCCAAGTAACATTGACCAAAAAACAATATGAAGATTAACTGATAAGTTCGAAATCACTTTAGGAAAGATATGAACAAATCTCTCAGCACTAAAATAATTTCCCATACAATTTATTCCTCTTCCGTCACGTCATATCCAACCCACTTGATAGCAAGCTCAGATAATTTGCCGTTTTCTTTAAGTGTCTTCAAAGCTCCGTCTATCGCATCTCTAAGTTCTGTCTCATCCTTGCGATACAGATAATATGTCTGTGAATCATTTATAGGTTCGCCTACAGCCTTAAGCCAGTCTTTTCCGTCCTCACCAAAGTTTTTATTCATCTTGATAACATCACTCTTTTTAAGTACCGTTGCTCTTGCTGCTTTTGATTTAAGAGCTGCAGCGGCTTCTTCGTCTGAGCTTCCCTCAGACGTTACAAGTTCAACCTCTTTTCCCGGATGTTCTTCATTCCACTTTGTAAGAATCTGAGTCGTTGCACTCGTAGCACCGCCTGTTCTTATCTTCTCGCCTGCCAGATCATCAAGGCTTGTCGCATTATCATCAACAAGAACCGCAAGATATGTTATGTATGATGTATATGATTCACCGGCAAAAAGATATTTTTCTTCTCTTTCAGGTGTATATTCATACTGATGCGCCGCAACATCTATCTTCCCTGACTCAAGCGAAAGAACAAGCTGGTCAAATGCCATTGACTGATATTCAAACTCGTACTGAGGAAGAAGCTCGTCCACTTCCTTAAGTACATCATATTCATATCCAACCGCATCACCATTCTCATCCACATAGCAGTACGGATTGTAATTAATTCCCGAACCTATTACTACTTTTTGAACTTCCGTTTTCCCTTCTTCGGATTTACCTTCGCCTGTCTGCTCTGAAGTCGTCTTTTCCGCCGCACTAGCATTTGAAGATGCTCCGCATCCGACAACCGACGCCATCATTGTTCCAACCAAAGCTCCCGATACCAATATTTTTTTAATCATTCTCTTTTTCATAATATTATTTCTCCTCTTTCTAAATTATTAACGTCGGTTATATTCAATAGTATTTTTCTATTAAATATAAAAACCGGAGATTACTGATCCGCCTAATGATGACGAATCACTAACCTCCGGTTTTCCGGTCAGCTAACATATGAGTTCGCTTTTGTTGTGTCTAATATACTATATGCCCTCTACTACCACAATTACACCAAACTTTATGGAAGCTATAACAAAAAGTTATAGAGTGTTTATCTAAACTTATTACTCCAGCACAAGTTCTTCGCCGGGCTTTACGATTATTCTTCCGGGAACATCGAAACTTTCAGCAACCTTTTGATCAAAATTATTTGTCTTATCTGCTGCAATCATGTGATACGGAATGTTATGCTTTGCTCCGACCGTACGCGCACACTCTATAGCTTCCAATACATCCATGTTATAAACTCCGTCACAGCAGAAAAACGCATAATCAAGCTTTCTGTCTGCAAGCTCCTTCATCTGAGGTGTTGTGGAAGTATCTCCGGAAATATACAGGCTCACTCCCGTTGAAAAAGTCAGTATATATCCAACACAATCTTTCACATTGTGGTTCTTGTTATAGCCTGCTTCAACAGCTTCTACCTTTACATATCCAAGATCAAAACTCCTGTGTTCGCCGCCTTCCAATGCTTCTTTCCACGAAATAGTCTTACAGTCATCGTTCTTGGAAGTTATAAGTTTTGTCTGGGTATGATCGTAATGTCCATGAGTCATAAGTATCAGATCCGCAGGTACATCATAGCCTTCTCCCGCAAAAGGATCTACATATATCACCTTACCTTCGGGCGTGCTAATTCTCATACTTGCATGACATTGGTACAACAATTTCACAGCTTCTCCCATGTTTTCCTCTCCTTGCTTTGTAGCTTCGTTGCTGCTATCATCTGCATCTTGATTACTGCTATCGCCTGCTGCCTCGTTATTGCTGCCGATTGAGGCCCCATCGTCACTATCATCTACCGCTTTATCACTGCTGCCATATACTGCTCCATCACTGCTGTCTTCTACTTCCGCTGCTATTGAATTGTCATCACCCTTCTGTCCTTTATCTCCGCAAGCTGTAAGCGCAAAAACAGAAAATACAACTGCTGCAAAGATCCCGATACTTCTCTTTTTCATAGTATCCCCCTTTATCAAAGTCTGCTTTTTCTGTACGATTTCTCTCAAAAACAAACGTATCACATATTTTGAAAACGAGTCAAACACCAGACATCAATACTTTGAAATGACCACCGCTTTGCGTATTACGTGATACGATTTATTCTTTCTCCTTTTTTTCACGTAAATATTCATGAAAAATAAGCCAACTTACGTGAGTCCTTTCAGAGAATCATAATAGTTCACGTAAATTTGTTCCCCCAGCGGCGTATTTCTACGTGAGTTTTCATAGCAAATCACGATTACTCACGTAAAAATCAAGAGTCGCTCGCGACTCTTTCTCGCGCGAGCGGTATTGCAAAGCAATAATTTGTCTCTCCGCGAGCTACGCATCCTTTTTTATATCATAGAAAAGTAATTTCCTATATAAAAAAGAAGATGCAAAAAATGATCTCTCACTTTTTGCATCCCACACAATCATCTACGCAAACTTATATGGTTATCAATCTTATCAAAATATCCTGTGATCTTGCTAAGCGCTTCGTCTACGGAACATTCTACATCAAAGCCTGCGATGGCTCTTTTTTCAAGCTGCTTCTGTGCCTGAAAGCCGATTTTCTTGCATACAAGACTTCGACAATCAGCGATAAGTTCCACCTTCCTTTGGGCTCCGTCGCTACCGCTGCAACCATTTGAGGGGCCGTTGCAACCTGACGGTTTAGTCTCGGCGCCTGTATCAGCGCCCGCTCCACCGCAGCCTGCTGCCTCACCACCGCATCCGGTGCCGGAGCCACATGCGCCGGCAGAGCCACAGTTCACTCCCGAAGATGAGCCGGCACCGCCAATTTCTTCCGAAAACTCACGGTACTCTTTTTCTTTGTAGTCGGTTCCTTCAACTTCATAGATATGGAAACCTGTCGCGGCACCAAAGCCAAGGTCTACGTCCCTGGCATTTGACGTTGCGACAGCAATTAAATATGACATCGCATTACCTCTCACAAACTGCGCAGCCAGTGCTCAGTTCTGTTTTTAGTTGAATCTCTGTGAAGCTACCGTATAGATATCTTCGATAAGTCTGATTCCGCCTTCATAGCCAACAATCGCATCGTTGAGAACGATCTTATCCTTAACGGGCCATGATATATTGAGGAAATTACCCTTAAGATCCTCAGTTACTTCCTTGTCATAATATCCACCAAGAACAAGAGGATAGCCGTGGTAATCATGATTCTTTATCTCTTCATGAATCTTGTAACCGTCAGTCTCAAACACAACCTCAGCTTCAAGACCGTAGTTGAGTTTCTTGAACTCTTCAGTTATTGCTTCTCTGTACTCCTTAGGAGTATCGTCTGTAACGAACTGCTTTGCGGGTACAAGTCCAAGATCGTTTGTAAGGAACTTGGTTATACCAAGTGCATACTGAGCATCCGCAACAACAGAGAACTGTTTGTTGATTACTCGGTTCTCAAGGAAAAGATCTGCAAATCTCTCGATGAGGTAATAGTAATAACTCTCATGCTGTGTAATAACATCCTCAACCTTCTTCTCATCCACTCCCGCAAACTTTCCTACTTCGCGTAGGAACTTGCTCGTCTCGAACGCACCGATAGGAAGTGTGCTGTAATGAAGATAAGGAATACCAAGCTTTTTCTCCATCTTCTTTACATTCTTAACAGAAACCCAAGGAGAAATAAGAAGATTGAATTCAGCAGATGCAATCTTATCTATATTCTTTATTCCTCTCTGATAGCCGAAGATCGTGTTGGGTGTAAGCCCAATCTCCTCAATGAGCTTTTCAAGTGCTCTAAGATTTCCGAGCCAGTAAAGATCCTGATAAGGAACGTCAGCCCAGATATTTACAAGGCCTTTCTCTTTCTTATCAGTCTTTTTTGCATACTGATCTATAATCGCATCGATTATCTGCTCATGTCCCTTATAATTGTTTCCCTTAAATCCTGCTGTAGGAGCATAGATTACAGGCTTCTCAGCATCTGCAAATTCAGATACTACTTCGCCCGAATCATCACCCACGATCTCAGGAATACAACCTGTAAGAACAACATACAGATCGGCATCGATAACCTTAAGTGCATTGTCAATTGTTGAATGAAGCTTTTTTACACCGCCAAATACAACGTCCTTCTCGTTGATACTGGTACAAGGAAAAATATTCGGCGAAAAATATCCGCTGCTCCCATTTCCATCGGAGAGCTTCTGAGCACATCCCGGACCTGAATGAAGGATGGGAATAGCTCGTTCTATAGCCTGAACTGTCTGCATAGCGCCCAGTGCACATTTATATCTTTGTTTATCAAGTAACTTTGCCATTTATATCAGCCTCCGTGAATCATTTTTTGTCCTGAACGAGGAACTTTCCAACGTTCTGTTTGTACCACCAATCCGTATAAGGAAGCTTTGTCCTCTTTGCGAGGTTCTTCTCAAAGCTTCTGTTTCTGATACTATCAAGAATTGAATATGCAAACTCCAAAGTATGCTTGTAGCCAAAGATCATATACTCATCGGCAACATATACTGATGGTGTTCCGTTCTTGATAGCCCAAACGGTTGATCCCGGATGTCTCGAAAGATAAAGATCAGGCTGATATTTGTTGAGAATGTTCATCACCTCAAAGTTCTGCTGATCTGCAACACTCGCCTCGAAATCAATATTGTTATCTAAAAGATATTTCATTGAAGGCGGCACATCTCCGTTCTCGTACTTCTTGTCATAGTGCCAAGCGAGCGCCCATACAACTTCAATTCCCAGTTCATTAAGGACACGCGATACTTCGAAAGTATATCCGGGTCCCATGCCGAGTACTGCCCTGAGTCCTTTAAGTTCTTTCTTAACTTCCTCAATCTTAGGAAGATAAATTGCACGCTGCTCTTCAATGTATTTCTCTATCTTTTCGCTCCTGCCTGTAACTTTACCAATCTCACGAAGCCATGCCTCAAATCCAACGATACCACACTGGTTGATACTTCTTACATATGGAACTCCGTACTTTTCTTCAAGCACATTTCCGAGATAGTTTCCGAGTGTTCCACAGATACATGTTGTAGCAACAGCTTCGGAAATATGTGAAAGTTCTTCTACAGTTGAGTTACAGTAAAGGAATGTGGGCTCAAGGTCAAAGTTCTTGAACATCTCAATGATCTCAGGTCTTGCGCTCTCATAGAAGTTCTTGAAATTGATCTTGTTGCTCTTAACGCCTTCTCTCGGAGGCTGAACGATTGACTGAAGAACCGCATGATCAGCGATATCAAAGCCGGTTGCCCAGATTCTTGATTTGAAACCTTCGCAGTGTACCGCAACTATAGGTACTTCAATCTCTTCTTTTAACTCATCGACGATGCTGTCGATATCTTCACCGATGATACCTGTAGCACAGGAACTTGATACAAAGATAGCCTTAGGCTTATATCTCTTATTTACTTCAACGATGATATTTCTAAGAGTTGCAGTCGAACCAAAAATAGTATCATTCTCATTCATATCGGTTCCGACATAAACGGTATCGTTTGTGACACCTCTCTTTTTTGCCATAACCTTATCAAGATAGTATGTACCTGCTGCCGCAACAGAACATCCCGCAGGACCGTGATGGATTATAGCAATGTCTCTTATAGCAGAAAGCTGACCAAGCGCACAGCTTGAAAGACATGAGCTCGACTGCGAAAAACATCTCGAACAACCTTTAAGCGTTCCGCACTCACTCTGGCTTGCCAGATCTTTAAGTGAACCAATGTAACCTGTGATGGAGCCTATTCTGTTCTCTCTTGTTGCTACATTGGAGTTGTTTAAATTAGTTGCCATTTCAATCTCCTCAATAAACTAAAATTTATGCTTCTGTTGAAAAAAGGTTGGTTGAAAGATATCTAAGGCCTGTGTCAGGGAAAATAGCCACTATCTTCTTTCCGGCATTTTCAGGTCTCTCAGCAAGTAATCTTGCAGCATGGAGAGCCGCTCCGGATGAAGTTCCGATAAGAACACCGTCATTTGCCGCAAGTTCTCTCGCAGCCTCATATGCCTCAAGTGCCTCAACCGCAATGTATTCATCATAAATTTTTCTATCGAGTGTTGAAGGGATAAGGTTATCCGGCACTCCTTCAAAAGGATGTACACCTGTGATCTCTTCTTCAGGCTGATTCTTATCCTTGTCGGGAAGTGAATTAGGTCCGGGCTGAACTCCGACTACCTTGATATTGGGGTTCTTTTCCTTAAGATATGCACCTGTTCCTGATATTGTTCCGCCTGTTCCAACGCAAGCAACGAGAATATCAACCTCACCGTCTGTATCTTCCCAAATCTCAGGGCCTGTAGTTCTCTTATGAACAGCAGGGTTAGCAGGATTTGAACACTGATCAAGGAAAACAACGTTCTCCTCTTTATCAAGTACATCTTCCTTAAGTGCCTTGATAGCAGCAACAAAATCGCCGCCCGTCTCTTCAAGAACTTTTGCGATAACAGGCTCGTCGCCGAGCTTTATTGTCTTTCCGCCAAATGCCTGTATTACCTGGAATCTCTCCTTACTTACCTGATCCTGAATGTATACTCTGAAAGGATATCCCTTTGCAGCAGCTATTGCGGCAAGTCCAATTCCTGTATTTCCGCTTGTTGTCTCTACAACAGTATCGCCGGGTTTAAGTCTTCCGCTCTTCTCGGCGTCCTCGATCATCGCAAGGGCAATTCTGTCCTTTACGCTCTGATTGGGGTTAAAATACTCAAGCTTACCGATAACGGTTGCTTTAAGATCGTGATGTTTCTCAAATCCTGAAAGTTCAAGAAGAGGTGTTCTTCCTACAAGTTCTGTAATTGATTTATATACGTTTGACATACCATAGTCCTCCTGTGTTCAAATCTTATAATCGTCTGAACGTTCCATCATTCCGTACTCCATGAGGATTTCCTCAAGTCTCTCCTGAGTCATGGGTGTAGGGATAACGAAATCTTTATTCTCAATAACTGCCTGCGCAAGATTTCTGTACTCCTGTGCCTGGTTTGAATCGGGCTTGTATTCGATAACCGTCTTCTTGTTGATCTCAGCATGCTGAACAACATTGTCTCTTGGTACAAAGTAAAGAAGCTTTGTTCCGAGCTCTTTTGAAAATGCTCTCAAAAGATCCAGCTCTCTGTCTACATTTCTTGAGTTACAGATGATACCGCCAAGTCTTACGCCACCTGTTCTTGCATATCTCTGAATACCCTTTGAGATATTGTTTGCGGCATAAAGAGCCATCATCTCACCACTTGCTACGATATAGATTTCTTTTGCCTTACCCTCACGAATAGGCATTGCGAAACCTCCGCACACAACGTCTCCAAGTACGTCGTAGAATACATAGTCAAGATCTTCTGTATAAGCGCCGAGATTCTCAAGCATGTTGATAGATGTGATAATACCTCTTCCTGCGCATCCAACGCCGGGCTCAGGTCCGCCTGATTCAACGCACTTTGTACCTCCGAATCCTTCCTTCATGATACGGTCAAGTGAGATATCCTCACCTTCTTCTCTTATAGTGTCAAGAACAGTCTTCTGAGCAAGTCCGCCAAGAAGAAGTCTTGTTGAATCCGCCTTGGGATCACAACCTACAACCATTACCTTTTTGCCGTGCTCAACAAGTCCGGCTGTAAGGTTCTGAGTCGTTGTAGACTTTCCGATTCCACCTTTTCCATAAATTGCGATCTGTCTAAGTTCTGCCATTTTTTCTTTCTCCTCATTACTTACCGTTTATTTTGTTCATTTCCTGAAGTAGTTTGAGGTATCCGTCAAGCCTGTGAAGTGACAATCTGACTTCACCCGGCATTTCAAATGCCGCGATTCCTCTCTCCTCAAGCTCGCTCCTTGCTCCGTCGCCAATCCTCGCAGCAAGAACAAAATTGCAATCAGATACTCCTTCTACTCCTCTTTTTAAATTAGCGGCGTCATGGTGCCCTCCGTTACATACAGGTTCCACAAATCGCTGCTCAATTTCTTCATAATTACCGTTTTCATCCACATCTACTATCAGAAAACTCTCAGCTCTTCCAAAGTGCTGATCTACATATCTGTTGTCGGTAGATGCGAGTGCAACTCTATAAATTGCTTTATCCATGTGAAAAAGTATTCCTTACGTTTAATCTGCTCTGATATACAAGTTTGCTGTACTCAGAAACTCCGGGGACTCCAACTGCATCTGCTCTGCAGTGTGCGCAATGCCTGAACACTTTTATATACTTCTCGGCATCGCTTCTTGCCTTTTCTATCTGCTCACAAGTGGGCTTGGGAATATCTTTTAACTGATGTTGCGGTATTAGCGGGATTATATTGTAAATAATCGCTCCCAATTCTCTTACCGTCTTTGCGATCGTGCTGATGTGTTCGTCATTTATTCCCGGTACCAAAACCGTATTTATCTTGACGGTAACACCTGCATCAGCAACCTTTTTGATTCCCTTTAGCTGATTCTCTATGAGTATCTTTGCGCCTTCTTCTCCGTATATCTTCTCGCCGTGCCAGATGATATATTCGTTGAGCTGTGCCTCTATCTTGGGATCTACTGCATTTACCGTGACGGTTAAAGTATCAATTCCAACATTTATAAGCTCATCAGCTCTCTCATACAAAAGAAGTCCGTTGGTGCTCATACATTTAAGTAGCTCGGGATGACTCTCTCCGATCTTCGCAAATGTCTCAAATGCATAGTCCGTTGCCAAAGTATCTCCGGGACCTGCAATTCCTGCAACCTTGATATTAGGAACAAAACCAAGTGCCTTATCAATAAACGTATTTGCTTCATCGGGAGTTATTATCTTGGACGTTACTCCGGGGCGCTGTTCAACGTCATTTATTGTTCTGTCGCAGAATCTGCATGCAATGTTGCATCCCGGACTCACCGGAAGATGGATTCTGCCAGCGTTGAACTTGCATCCGCCAAAGCACGGATGATTTTTTTCAAGTTCTTCATACGTTTTAGCCATTTTTAATCTCCTACAATTATTTTCATGGAACTTACGCTCTCACTTCTAGCTATATCTCTGCTTACGGCTTGTCTCAATCTGAGTCACTTTGCCATCGTGAACCGTAATAGTGACTGTGCCATACTGTATACTCTTAATGCTCTCAACTACTCCTTCCAAAACTTTTTCATCGATCTCTGTGATCTTTTGTATCTCTGCCTTTGCCATAAGCTAATCTCCTCGCTACTCTTAAAACACCTACTTGCATACTGTTTAAATAGGTAAATAAAATAACGTTATATGCATTATGCTTTATCTCAGTGCTGTTGTAAAATGTCAAAAACTTATAGCAGGGTATAAATAAAATTTATCCCTCCGCATATTTATCGCTTGTCTTTTTTTCTGCTGCTTTAAATACCTTTTCAAACTCGTTTATAAGATCTTCCGTACCCTCTATGCCAACTGACAATCGCAATACCCTGTCGTTTATGCCATTCTTTTCAAGTATATCCGCAGGTATATCCGCATGTGTCTGCGTTATCGGATACGTAATTAGTGTCTCTGTTCCGCCAAGACTTTCCGCAAAATAGATCAGTTCAACGTTTGCCAGAATCTCTTTTGCAAACTCGGCAGAATCCACTTCAAACGTAAGCATTGCCCCAAAGCCTCTTGCCTGCTTTTTCATGATCTCATAGCCCGGATGCTCTTTAAGTCCCGGATAGATCACTTTTGTCACATGCTTATTCTTCTTAAGCCACTCTGCAATCTCAAAAGCATTTTCCTGAGCTTTGTTAAGCCTTACCGAAAGCGTCCTTATTCCTCGAAGAATCAGCCAACTATCGAAAGGACTTAACCCCGCACCGGTAGTCTTGTAAATAAAACGAAGTCTCTCATCGATCTTCTCATCTTTGACGATTGCAAAACCGCCTATGGTATCGTGATGTCCTCCAAGGAACTTGGTTCCCGAATGAAGCACGATATCTGCTCCAAGATCAAGCGGATTCTGGTAATATGGCGACAAAAAAGTATTATCGACAATCAGGATGAGCCCTCTTTCATGAACTTTTTTTGCCAGTTCCTCTATGTCAGTGACATTCATCATCGGATTGGTCGGCGTCTCGATATACACCGCTTTAGTATTTTCATTGATAAGCGGTAACACATCATCAACACTTAAATTTGCAGCCGTATATGTCAGCCCGTTCTTTTTGCTGATCTCGTTGAAAAGTCTCACACTTCCACCGTACAGATCCGAATCAATAATGAAATGATCTCCCGGTGAAAAGAGCTCCATCACCGCCGCAACTGCTGCCATTCCACTGGAAAAAGCTATCGCGTCTTTTCCGTTCTCCAAAAGAGCAACGACCGACTCAAGCTGCTGCCTCGTGGGATTCTGCATTCTTGTGTAATCAAATCCCGTGCTCTCGCCGAGTCCTTTGTGTGCAAACGTTGCAGTCTGATATATCGGATAGCTCACCGCTCCCCATACATCCTTAAGCGCCAGATCATTTAACTGACATTTTGTATCCGCGCTATAATTTTCTTTTTGTCTACAGTCAATCTCCGTACTCAACTTATCTCCTCCTGTGGCTTAATTTCCAAATCTTTTCCTATATGCCTCATACAACTGTTCCATTGCCTGTTCTATGAAGCTTCGTGGACTTGCTATATTTATTCTTTCAAAAAGAGCCGTCTCTCTTCCAAAGATAACTCCTCCGTCGAGCCAGAGTTTTGCTTCATCTTCGATGAATCTTCTAAGATCTCTGTAATCGGATGTTACTTCCGCAAAATCAAGCCATATAAGATAAGTGCCCTCAGGTTCAATAAGCTTTATCTTCGGGAGCTTTTCTTTTATAAAATTTCTGACGTAATCAAGATTGCTCTCAAGATAATCAATAAGCTCATCAACCCACTGATCACCCTTTTCATAGCAGGATTTTGTGGCAACAAGGCCGAACAAACTGACCTGACTGTAACCGCCAGCAGCATTCTCATGTCTGAATCTTTGTCTTACAGATTCATTTGGAATAAAGATATTTGCCACCTGAAGCCCTGCAATATTGAAGGTCTTACTTGCTGATGTTCCAAGGATAAGATTGTCTTTATACTTATCTCCGAGAGTTATTAACGGTGTGTGCTTGTATCCCGTGAAAACAAAATCAGAGTGTATCTCATCCGCAAATATAAGAACATCATTTTCAAGACAAATATCAGCAAGCCTTGTAAGCTCCTCTTTTGTCCAGACACGGCTTGCCGGATTATGCGGACTGCAAAGTAGAAACAGCTTTACATTTTCTTCCTTTATCTTTTTCTCAAAATCATCAAAATCAATCTCATAATGCCCGTTCTTATAAACAAGCTGATTGTTTATTGTCTTTCTTTTGTTGAGTTCTATTGTTTCCCTGAATGGGTAATAAACAGGCTCCTGGATCAAGACGCTATCGCCCGGCTGTGTAAAAGCTCTGACAGCAACCGCGATCGCATACACTATTCCGGGTACAACCGTATTCCACTCGTTCTCTATTTCATAGCCGTGTCTTCTCTTAAACCATTGCGACACAGCATTCGTATAATCCGGCTTGGGTTCGGTGTAACCAAAAATTCCATGATCTACACGTTTCCTGATATCATCAAGTACTTCATCCGGAAGTTTAAAATCCATATCGGCAATCCAGAGCGGAAGCAGGTCATCGCGCCTTCTGCGCTCCATTCCAAAATCAAATTTGAGGCTGCTCGTTCCTCGCCTGTCATATACCTTATCAAAATCGTATCTGCCCAAAGTAATATCTCCTTTTAGTATTAAAGATCGCTCATCATATATGATGACAAGCGATCTCATATTTAGTCGTTCTTATATATAATTTACATATGAATGATATACGAATTACTCCATGACTATATCATTCAATTCGCAAAAAGAGGTGTTGAAAGATATCTGTCACCTGAATCAGGAAGAAGTACAACGATGTTCTTGCCCTTGTTCTCTTCTCTTGCAGCTACGATTGTTGCAGCCTTAAGAGCAGCACCTGATGAGATACCAACAAGGATTCCTTCTGAAACAGCGAAGTTCTTTCCTTCTTTAAATGCATCTTCATTTTCGATTGCGATAACTTCATCGTAAACACTTGTGTTAAGTGTATCGGGAACGAAACCTGCACCGATTCCCTGAATCTTGTGAGGTCCTGCTTCACCCTTTGAAAGAACAGGGCTTGTAGCGGGCTCAACTGCGATAACCTTAACGTTAGGATTCTGCTCTTTTAAGTACTCACCTACACCTGTAACTGTTCCGCCTGTACCTACACCTGCGATGAAAATATCAACCTTTCCGTCTGTCTGCTTCCAGATCTCGGGACCTGTTGTAGCCTTATGAATAGCAGGGTTAGCAGGATTTACGAACTGTCCGAGGATAACTGCTCCTTCGATCTCTTTCTCAAGTTCTTCAGCCTTTGCGATGGCTCCCTTCATACCCTTTGCGCCTTCTGTAAGAACTATCTCTGCGCCGTATGCCTTAAGAAGATTTCTTCTCTCAACACTCATGGTATCGGGAAGTGTAAGGATTGCTTTGTATCCCTTTGCTGCTGCAACTGCTGCAAGTCCGATTCCTGTATTTCCACTTGTAGGCTCGATGATTGTTGCTCCGGGTTTGATCTTTCCGCTCTTCTCAGCATCTTCGATCATGCTAAGTGCTACTCTGTCTTTTACAGATCCTGCGGGATTTAAATACTCAAGCTTTGCAAGGATATTAGCATTTGTTGCTCCAACCTTCTTGCTATATCCGTTAAGTTTAAGAAGAGGTGTTCCTCCGATAAGTTCCAATGCGCTTTCTTTAATGTCTGCCATAATTCAATTCTCCTTCATATAATAATTTCTTAAATTGGGTTCGTGTTATTTGATGATTGAATCATAGCATACGGATATGGAGGTGAAAATTAAGGAATACTTATAGCGGAGTATAAACTTTGCTTATTACATGATGAAGCCCTCAAAATATACAATTACAGTAACAAATAAACTCAAAGCAGTTAAAAGCCCAGTATTTACGCCATTTCGCGTTATAAAAAAATTGACATTGCCCGCCAATTGTATTATTATTCCTTAGTCACACCGTATCTTAAGTGATTTACGTGATGGAAAAAGCATTAAAGGAGGTTCAAGGTATGAACAGAGAAGAACTTATTGAGGCAATCTCTACGGAGGCCGATCTTACAAAAGCTGCATCAGAGAAAGCAGTTAAAGCTTTTATCGAAGTAGTTTCAAATGAGCTTGCAAACAAAGGTAAGGTTCAGATCGTTGGTTTTGGAACATTTGAGACAGCTGAAAGAGCTGCAAGAGTTGGACAGAACCCCCAGACAGGTGAAAAGATTGAGATCCCTGCTTCTACAGCACCTAAATTCAAAGCAGGTAAAGCTCTGAAAGATATTGTTAACGAATAATGCTTTTAAAGCCGGAAATCATCACGATTTCCGGCTTTAGTATTTAATCAGACTTATTTTATGTTCTCCAAAAGATCTATGAAAGTCCTGCTTTCTTCAGATCCACAATCAAAGAATAACCATTCCGGTTTTGAAATCTGGCCTTCCTTTTCAGGCATTTTGGAATAGATCATCTTGTAAATATACGAATCAAGTGATGAATATTTCTCATCTTCTCTTTCCTTCCAGCGGCGTAAATACCAGCCTTCGCCACTGTCGCCTTTATTCCACTCGATTACCTGATTTTCTCCGTCAATGTCTACAAAAAAGTACACATTTAATTCCTCGAAAAATCCGTCGGTCTTTAACCAGAAATAGTTCCCGCTAAATGTCACCTTGTTTCCGGCGTTTGTCTGAATCTCCTTCCCATCGATTCTTGTGTCGTAAATAATTTCCTTGCTCTTAACTGCCATACCCATAAAGCTAATCATACCTCTCATCATCTTAGTAATTTTCTTTTCGTCACATTCGATAGTCCCTTAAAATGACGGAAAAGCAAGAATATATTAACTTTATGATATGCAAACAGCATTTGCGTTTACAAGGAAAAAGCTATACTGTTTCTTTATGATATTGTTCAATATAGCGCGATCACACCTTCAACATCAGGTGATTCGCCTCAAGATCATAATAGAGCGTGCAACCGGATTCGCTAAGATCATAGACACTTACCACATTTGAATCGTCTTCAGCTTTCTGCTTGTCACAAAATTCTTCCGTAATATCCTTAAACCTTTCAAATTTCTCAGGTGCGAAAGCCACCGTTTTCTCTCCTGAAAAAACAGCCGTGTACAGAATATCTGCTTCAACAAGATCCTGGAAAATATGACTTCCGTAGGAAAGCTCAGGATTGTAACCGGCTTCTTTCTCTTCAACTTCGCACACGGCCTCAAACTCGCTGATATCTGCAAAGGTTGTGGGAACTCCAAGTTCAGGCGAAGATGTGCCTATACGTCCCGGAACTATCAATATCATATGTCTTCCTTTTTCTCTGTATGTCCAGTTGACCTTGCCGATGATGCTTGCAATATTCGGCTTGTCTGCATATGGCATGTTGTAATAAGCCTTAGGATCGACATATACGATAAGATCTATCTGAACACTTCTCGAAAGCCCCATTGATGCATCAACAGTTTCAAGCAAGATGTCATCCTTACTCACATCTTTAGGTATCTCAACACTTCCCGTATCTTTTGAAACTTGCAAAGGTCTGCACTGCAAGAGGTTTATTGAATACTCGCCGTTTTCAGAAAGATTTATCGTAAACTCAATATCCACAGGATGCTCGTACTCATCCTGAATACACTTCATAAGCTGTTGCATCCTTGTCATTATCTCTTCTTTTCTTACAAGTCCCCTGCATGAAATAAACCTGACATCGCGGTATATTCCGCGCTCTTTAAGTGAATCTTCAACTTCATAATCATGTTCAAGCAAAGTATTTATAAGATACATCGGAAGCTTTTTTTCCAGATCACGAAGTTCCAGGCGCTTAAGTGTATGTTCCGTTACATCCATTACTTCCACCGCTCTTTGCGAGAACTGGTGCTTCTCTGCTACTGTCACAGAAGACGTCGCCTCAGGCATATCAAGGCTGACAAGACGCGGATAGGATCCCATTGTCCTATCAACTGCGGAAGTTCCAAGTCCCATTACAAGCCTCAGCATACCGGCTTTTGGATCTATATCTGCAAGGAACTTATACGGACTGTACGAATATCCTACGCCCGCAGCACACGGCATGTAGTATTGCCCGTAATATGAACCCGAAACTCTCTGAACAAGCAGTGCCATCTGCTCATCTCTTTTGTCCAGTCCTCTTCTCTTACGGTAGTCAAGCGCTGACAGACTCATGGTGCTTGCGTAGACTGTCCTCACCGCATTTTCAAATTCTTCAAGCCTTTCCTCCAAAGTTCCCCTGTTTGCACAAAAAACTGACTCGTACTTGCCGGCAAAAGCATTCCCGAAACCATCTTCCAGAATACTGCTTGATCGCACAATAAACGGATCCTGACCATAGTATTCCAAGATGTGTCTTAGCTGCGTCCTGATATCCTCAGCAAATACGCCGCTTCTAAGTTTATTCGCAAACTCATTGGCAAGTGAAAAGTACTCTTCTTCTGTCCTCTGGCGAACCCTGAAGTCCCAGAAATCATTATCAACTATGTAGGTATAGTAAATATCCGATCCTATAAAGAAGGAATCATGCGGCTCGAGCACCTCATTAACATCAGGCGCCACATTCCTTATGATTGCTCTTGCAAGAAGCATTCCGCAGGCTTTTCCGCCGATAAGTCCTGTGCCTATCATATGGCTTCGCACATTGAAATAATCCTCAGGTTTAAAGTGCTTTTTTACCATATGTCTCATCTTCTCATCACGAGTCATCATGACATTGCACATGATATTGCAGGGTTCTTCCATATCCATATGGCTCTCATATTGAAACTTGGCCGTATTAAAAAACTTGTCCCAGAAATCAATGTACTGATCTTCGCCCGGACGCTGGAAGTTATCAAGAAGCTGATAGAATCGGCTACTCTGAACTCCGTCAAGGATCGGTCTGAAATCCCCGTCCTCTTTCTTATAAATGTGCGGAAGGAACATGGTGTCGGAATCACGGTTCCAGACCTTCTCGGGACGTACATATACATTTTTTGAATCGGAATACACATTAAGAAACAGCTGTGTCGTATTAAGAATCTTATTTATGGAATAAAAAGAATGCTTCCCTCTGATTATTGGGAAAAAAGCTACCGTATCGAGAATAAACAAAAACGGGCATGTAACCCTGAAAAAATTGCCCATCATAAGGTCTGTCGCCCACGCGATCTGTAGCTCCGATAGGCAATCAAAAACATAGAAGGCATCTTTACCCTCTTTTTCTATGGCATTATGAATCTCCACCGTAAACGTCTCGAAGCGGTGCGAAAGCGGAACCTGTATCGTCTTAACTTCGGGACAGTCTTCCACAAGCGGCTCATGACTCGCAAAACGAAAATAGATTATATTCCTCTTATCTTTTTTTGCCTGCTCAATATAAGGATTGACAAAAAGCTTAAACTCAGACAACTCCGAAACTCGGAACACGACATTGTCGCCAAGCCTTATATTATCAAGCGCTTCGTCCATCTCGGGTATATCGGACAATACTCTGTCAAATGCTGCCATAGTCAGTACCTCCGCAAAAAAACAACTAAATATCAAAAAAAGCAAAGTCGCCCACGTAAATGTAAGCGCCTTTGCTTTCTTTTTAATAATAACACATTATATCTGTTATTACATATTTATTTACAAGCTCAATGCTATAAATAACCGATAACCGTTGACCTGCTTAACGATTAAAGTAAGATGTTTAATATACCATGTCTTTAATGGCATTTAGAAAGGAAGACAAACTATGCCGGAAAATATAGGCAAAATATTTTATATGGATTGGGAATTAGAATTCCTGCACCATTTACAAACAATTCACACTCCGGAATTGGACAAAAAAATGCTTTTCTTCACCGGTCTTGGTGATAAAACCATATACATCATACTTTTTTTACTTGCTTTAATTATTATTCCAAAGACCAGAAAATATGGCATTCCTATGGCAATTTCCGTAGCTATTTCTGTACTTATCGTAAACGTTGGTATAAAGCCTCTTGTTATGAGATGCAGACCATGTTGGTTGGAACCTGACGTACCGCTATTGGTACCTGTTCCGCACGACTATTCTTTTCCGTCGGGACATACAAATGCTTTTTTTGCAATGGCAACGGCAGTGTACTTAAAGGATAAAAAAATAGGCGCTCCGGCTGTTGTGATCGCTGCACTTGTTGCTGTCAGCCGTTTGTATTTATTTGTACACTGGCCGACAGATGTTATTGGCGGAATGATCACCGGCGTTTTTAGCGCTAAGATCGGCTATAAGATCACCAATCCATTCTCAGGATTATTCAAAAAGAAAAAGAGAAGAAGATGATGATAAAAGTTGACATACTTCGTCTGTCATAGTATATTACTATCTGGGCCTTATACTACGATAATCATAGCATGACAGTCATAGCATTCAGAGAGGAAGACGGAATATGTCACAAGATTTAGGTACAATTTTTTATTTTGATTGGGAACTTAGATTCCTACACTTTTTACAAAGTATTCATAATCCGATATTGGATTCGATAATGTTATTTTTCACCAACTATAGTTCGTATAGCACAATTCTCTTGATTCTTATTCTTGCTTTGGCTATTTTCCCAAAGACAAGAAGAGTCGGAATTCAGATGTTTATTGCGCTTATCATTTCTATACTTATCGTAAACGTCGGATTAAAACCTTTTATTATGAGATGCAGGCCTTGTTGGCTGGAACCCGGTATAAAACTATTGGTAGAACGCCCTCATAGTCACTCTTTTCCATCGGGACATACAAATACATCTTTTGCTCTGGCAATGGCAGTATTCTTAAGCAATAAAAAAATCGGAATTCCTTCCCTTATTATTGCTTCCACTATTGCTTTCAGCCGTTTGTACTTGTTTGTGCACTGGCCAACGGACGTTATGGGCGGAATCGTTACAGGCATTGTTAGCGCTCTTATAAGTTATGGAATTATTGAGCTTTTCAACAAGCAATTCAATAAAGTATTCATTAAAAAAGCTGCATAATACCAGGAAAAAAATTTCTATGATAATAACGGGAAACGCTTTGATTGGCGTTTCCCATTATTTTATCTACTTTACTGTTTTATTTCTTAAGTTTTATTTCTTGTCTTTCGAATGTCTCTCTCCTATCTGGAAATCGTCGCTGTGAGCAAACATGTAGTCAACCGTGATAGGATCGTCGCCTGTAAGTTTCTTGAAATCATCTGTATGAACGGCCATCTTGCCTTCTCTAATAGCCTGGGCAAATGTGACCATACCGTCACTTGAGAAAGGAGCTTCGCTTCCCTTTTTGAAAAGACCGTCTGTAGTTCTCGGAACTCCCATCGCATCAAAGATCTTGTAGTTCTCTTCGTCTGTAACAGCCTTATAGCTTATGTTGTTGCCGGTCTCTTTATTTCCGATCTCGACAAACTTTGAAATAGTCATAAGCTCTTTTCCGTTGATATCAAGAGTTGCGTGGTCATAGTCAGCTGCACGGTGAAGTGCATAAGCAACTGCTTTAGCACAGTCCTTTCTGGAAATATATGCCATAAGTCCGTCGCCCTGGCTGTTTGTAAGAGGAGCATTTGCATGCACATAGGTAAAGTAATTGGTTATCATCGCTTCTGCATACTGTGAATTGCGAAGGAATATATAATCAAGTCCCTGACTCTTAACATAGTTCTCGGTATAGATGTGGTCCAGCTTTTCAATCGAAGGATTCGTCTCATCTCCGGCATTTACAAGGGATGTGTAAACAATCTTTTTTACACCCGCCTGCTTTGCCGCATCAACAGCATTTTTATGGGCATTCTGCCTCTTCTCACCAACAAACGGCATAGATATAAGTGCAAGAACATCTGCACCCTTAAATGCATCAACAAGCCCGTCCGGATAATTGAAATCGGTTATGTGCGTCTCAACTCCCTGAGCTGCAAATCCCTTAAGTGAATCTTCACTGTAGCCGCAGAAAATAAGATTACTCTTATCTTCCAAAGTAAGCAGCACCCTTGCTGCCTCTGCGCCAAGATTTCCATCAACACCTGTAAGTAACAGTTTACCCATGAAAATACCTCCTTCTATGAAATTAAGTGTCATCGTTAACGACACAAGTTCACTTGAACGTCTTAAGCTCCGAATATGCCAGCGGAACCGCAATAAGTGTAGAAAGAATATCCGCACATGACTGCGTGATCTCTACTCCCGTAATTCCAAACAACCTCGGAAGAATGAGAATAAGCGGAATAAAACAGATACCGTTTCTCGCAGAAGCCGTTACCGAAGCCTTCAAACCTTTTCCTATAGACTGAAGCATCATGTTGCTAATAACAATAGGTCCTGCCAGAAACAACGTCACACACTGGAATCTAAGTGCTTTTACGCCAACCTCCACTGCGGCTGCATCCTTAGAGAAAAGAGATATGAGATTCGGTGCAAAAAAGAAGCATACCGCGCCGATTCCTATCAGGAAGATTGTTGCGTACTTTATGCAGAAATAAAATCCCTCTTTTACCCTTGCTGTAAGCCCTGCGCCGTAGTTAAATGAGCAAACGGGCTGATATCCCTGTCCGAATCCGATGAGCGCAGATGCCATAAGCATCATTATCCTTGTCGCTACAGACATGCCCGCAATTGCTGCGTCAGAACCGATACTTCCTGCTGTTCTGTTAAGCAAGAGCGTTGCTATAGCAGCAAGTCCCTGCCTGAATAATGACGGGATACCTCCGTTTACTATCTCATACAGGTAATGCCCGTTCAGTTTGATATTCTTTACGCTGAGCTTGATATTTTCGCCCTTTGTAGTTCCTAAAAGAAGGACAAAAAAACTTGTAGCCTGTCCCATAACGGTCGCGATCGCAGCTCCCGTAACTTCCATATGAAGTCCCCAGATAAGGAGCGGATCAAGGATCATATTCATTGCCGCGCCACTCATAAGACCAATCATGGCGTAGTAAGCGCTTCCCTGAAATCTGAGCTGATTGTTTATAACAAACTGAGCCATCATAAATGGTGCGCCCAGAAGTATTATCCTCATGTAGTCCTTGGTAAAAGCCAGACTCTGTGCACTCTTTGCACCAAGAGCACTTGCAATGTCTGTAAGAAAAATATTTCCTACTATTGCAAAAACTATTCCAAGGATGATCGAAAGTGCAAATCCGGTTGATGCCATTTCATCAGCCTCTTTGTACTTCTCGGCTCCAAGCATTCTCGAAAGGTAATTTCCCGATCCGTGGCCGCAGAAAAATCCTGTCGCCTGAATGAGTGCCATAACTGTAAAAACAAGTCCGACAGCCGCCGTGGCTGCGGTATTAACTTCAGGGTTACTTGATACCCTCGATACAAAAAACGTATCTGCAGTGTTATATATTCCCGTAACAAGCATGCTTATTATGGTCGGAAAAGAAAGCGTCATAATAAGCTTCGGGATTGGTGTTGTAGTAAGATATTCTCTTCTGTTCTGAGTAGACATTGGTTGTAGCTCCGATACTTATATATTTTGTCCGTGAAAAATCACAGCAGGATTCATTATAACGCATCGAACTTTGCTTTCATAGTAGGGTTGCCTCTTGTGAGCTTTTTTACACTCACATCGTCAACCTTACTGTTCGCGATCCTAAGCTGATTGTCGGAACCAAGGAGCTCTTTTTTCACCTTTTCCAAATGCTGTATAGTCTTATCTATCTCATCGATCGCTTTATCAAAATGGTTATGCGCGATCTCGTAATTCCTTGAAAAATCGTTCTTGAACTTCATCAAACTGTCTTCAAAGTTTGAAATATCAATGTCCTGATTGCGGACAAGCTGAAGCTCCTGCTTGTACTCAAGCGCTGTAAACGCAGCATTCCTAAGAAGTGTGATTATAGGAATAAAGCACTGTGGTCTTACAACGTACATCTTGTCATATTTGTAGGAAACATCTACGATTCCGGCGTTGTAAAGCTCACTGTCACTCTCAAGGAGAGAAACGAGCACCGCATATTCGCAGTTCTTTTCTTTGCGGTCCTTATCAAGCTCCTTGAAAAAATCTTCATTCTTGTGCTTAGTCGCGGTCTCGTCCATCTCATTCTTCATTTCAAACATGATGGAAATAATCTCTACGCCGTTCTCATCGCACTCTCTATAGATATAATCGCCTTTACTGCCGCTTCTTGCATCATTATCTTTTTCAAAATATGCATTCCTAAACGCAGTCGCACGAAGCTGATTAAACTGTATCTCACAGTGCTGCTCAAGCGTCTCTCCGACCATCTTGGTGGACATCTTGGTCTTTAAATCTTTATAAAACTCAACTTCCTTCTCTTTCTGCTCAAGAAGGATCTTGCCCTTTTCTTTTTCCTGATTAAGAGCCGTCTCAAGCTCATGCTTCTCATCATTAAGGGCATTTGCAAGCTCAGTCTTCTCATTCTCGACTTTTCTCACAGCCTCAAGGACAGCAAGCTTTGTCTTATCCTCAGAGTTTCTTATTTCCATAGAAAGAAGACTCTTTTCCTCAAGAGCCTTGTTAAGCTTGGATCTAAGGTCATCGAGCTCTTTCTGATGGTCTTCTTTTTCCTTCTCATACTGAGCTCTGCTCTTTAGAATAATCTCGTTTTCTTTTGCGGCAAGCTCGATCGCGTGCTTTTCTTTATAATGTTTTTCCAGTTCAGAGACGCGGCTCGAAAGATCTTTTTCAAACTCTTTATCTCTTATCTGCTTCATAATGGAACCCAGTTCCGTATCATCAACCGTAAAAGCTTGTCCGCAGTGCGGGCACTTTAACTCTGCCATCTCTGCCCCCTCCAAATCTATCAAGAATTCATCTATACCAAATCCTATGTATTTCCATTATATATCTTTTCAATTATCCATTCAAAAAGAGGTTTTGAATATAATTTTAGTGAAGAAATGACATTTTGTGGTTATAATTTTAGTGAAGAAATGACATTTTACACTTACAATTTTATTGAAGAAATGACATTTTACGCTTATAATTTTATTGAACAAATACACATAATCGTATGAGAGGGTCCTATGTTTAAGAGAAAAGTCACTGAACAACTTATAGAATGGAAAGAAAAATACGCTCCAAAATATGCGGCATTGCTAGAAGGTGCACGGCGAGTAGGAAAATCTACTGTAGCAGAGAACTTTGCCAAAGAAAACTACAAATCTTATATCAAAATTGACTTTGCCAATATCAGCAATGAACTCCTTGAGGTCTTTGATGATATCGCTAACCAAAATGTATTCTTTTTGCGATTGCAAACTGTAACCGGTATTACTTTATACCCACGCGAATCAGTAATCATATTTGACGAAATTCAGCGTCAGCCATTGGTCAGACAGGCAATCAAATATCTGGTAGAAGACGGGCGATTCGACTATATCGAAACCGGTTCCCTCATCAGTATTAAGAAAAATGTAAAAGACATAGTGATTCCATCAGAGGAGCATAAGATTCCTGTTTATCCCATGGATTACGAAGAATTTATGAGCGCTATTGGTAACGACACATATCCTTTACTGCGAGAATTGTATCGTACCGGTAAGCCTGCCGGAAATGGCACCAACAGAAAGCTAATGCGAGACTTCAGAATATACATGGCTGTTGGGGGCATGCCACAGGCTGTAGCCGCATATGTGGATGGCAAAAACTTTGCTGAAATAGATGCAGTAAAACGAGAAATTATAAATCTGTATATAGATGACTTCAAAAAAATAGATAGTTCAGGACTTGTCGGCAAAATGTATGAAGCTATTCCCAGCCAGCTAGCAACCAACAAAAAAAAATATATGATATCCAGAGCAATCGGAAAACGGAAGACTTCAAAGGATATAGAACGACTGTCAGATTTGCTTGATTCAAAAACAGTTATTCCATGTTACAACACACACAATCCAAGTATTGCCTTGGCCCAAGCCAAAGATGATGATACCTTTAAGCTTTATCTTTCAGATATTGGGCTTTTTACAACAATGATCTTTAAAGCATCACCACAGACCTCAGATAACATTTACAGCAAGTTACTAAGTGATAAACTTCCTGCTGATCTCGGATATTTATATGAAAATGCTGTTGCCCAAATGATTACTGCGACAGGAAGCTCTCTCTATTACCACACATGGGAGAAAGAAAATAGCACTCACTACTTTGAGACCGATTTTCTGCTTCAGAACAAAGCCAAACTACTACCACTGGAAGTAAAGTCTTCAGCAACGAAGAAGCATGAATCGATAGATGCATTTTGCAAGAAATACTCAAAGTACATTTCTAATGCAATCCTATTATCACAAAAAGACGTTGGCAATGATCAAAACCTCTTACTCAAACCTATCTATATGTTGCCTTTTGTCCTGGAAAATTTGTGATACATCCGTTGAAAAGCGATATTACTTTGAATAGATATGGATATTACTAACACTTTCAATCAACCATAGCTTTTTTCTTATAAAAACCTTCAAATTAATGCTAATATAGAAACATTAAGAAAAATGTGAGGTTTTTATGCGAAGATTAAGAATTACATTTAATTCCCCTGTCGTTTTGGGATTTATATTTTTGTGTTTCGGAGCATTGGAACTTGGGGCAATAACAGGAGGTGTAACTGATCAGCTTCTTTTCATGACCTATCGTTCACCCCTTACAGATCCGCTTACATATATCAGATTTTTTACACATGTATTCGGTCACAGCGGTTGGGAACATTACATCAACAATGCTTCCTACCTGCTTTTGCTTGGTCCGTTGCTCGAAGAGAAATATGGCTCTAAGCCTATTATTCAAATAATTGTTATCACTGCACTCTTTACCGGAGTTGTAAACTACATACTCTTCTATAACGTAGCTTTGTGCGGTGCCAGCGGAGTAGTATTTGCTTTTATCCTTCTTACGTCATTTACAAATTTCAGACAGGGCGACATCCCTCTGACATTTATACTCGTAACGGTGCTATTCCTTGGCCAGCAGATCCATGACGGTATACTAATTCAGGATGATATCTCGAACTTATCGCATATCATCGGTGGTATTATCGGCGCCATCGTTGGATATAATCTCAACAGAGATTACTACTAAATTGCTGATCAATTTCATTTTCGAAACAATATTTCACTCGCATCAGCAATTTGTCCAAAAAAATATTACTAATCGCGTTATAGTATTAGTCCTTTTGTGGAAAAATTGAAAGTTTTATTAAAACAATTTCTTTATGAATGAGCGTGTGATATAAATATATCGGTTAGTTTTTTTGGTTAAGAATAAGAAAAGAGGGATCAGAATGGCAGAAGTAAGTAATGACTCTACTATGTTATCACAAGAAGAAATAGATAAGCTTATTAAAAAATTGGAAGAAGAAAAAGAAAATAATGCATAATAATAAGGTTCGTCTTATCAGGCGAACCTTTTATTATGCATTCTCAAATTGCCGAAAGCGAGATGACCATCTCAGCGGTTTCTCTTAAATTGGTTCCTGAGTCCATAGCGCACTTCTGAAGGTACTTGTGCGCCTCAGGCTCTGTCATATGGTGCCTGTCCATCAGGATCTCTTTTGCCTGATTAATTATCTTTTTGTCCTCATCAGACCTGCCCTCACGCTTCGCCTTCTCTTTCGCCTTTTTCCTGCTTCTTGTAACACCCTCGAGCATAAGTTCAAGTGTGGAAAAAAGATCCGACTTCTTAAGCGGAGTAGGCAGATAAACAATCTTATCCCCGCAATTATCCATAGGTGCTTTATCAGGCGATGCTATCATCAGCATCTGGAAAAATTTGGGCAGATCTTCAGCAAGCTCAGAATAGAGCATGTCACTTAAGCGGTAGCCGCAAATAACGACTCCGCTTCCAAAATCTTCCATAGCAGAAAGAGCCTGTGCTCCAGAAGTACAGGTAATCATTCCGTCATATCCGCCACGGCTTAATATGCTTTTAAAATTTTGCGCATCTTCCGATTTCGCAAACGCAATTATTATATTCACAAATAAGCCTCAAGTTTCCATAGAATTAGATAATAACAGGTGTTAAAAGATATTAAGGTATCTTCCGATTTCCCACTGAGTAACGCAAGTACGGAAATCTTTCCACTCCTTGCGCTTTGCATCAAGTATCTTATTGAATATGGAACTTCCAAGAACTTCTTTTACAAATTCATCATCCTGATATGCATCAATAGCTTCACCAAGTGTCATGGGAAGTGTCTCAAGTCCACTGTTTCTGAGATCATCGTAGGTTGCGTTCTTGAGGTTATCGCCAAGTTCCTTGGGAGGAGTCATTTTCTTTTCAATTCCATCCATACCTGCGGCAAGAATAAGTGCGATCGCAAGGTAAGGATTGCATGTAGAGTCAGGGTTTCTAAGTTCAATTTTGGTATCCTGGCCACGCTTTGAAGGTATCCTTATAAGGGCGCTTCTGTTTGCACCCGAAGAAGACCATGAAATATTAACCGGAGCATCATATCCCGGAACAAGTCTCTTATATGAATTAACTATAGGATTTGTCACAAGTGTCATTGCCTTAACATGACTTAATACGCCGGCGATAAAGTACTTAGCTGTATCAGAAAGCTCTCCTTTATCATCGACAAAGATGTTTTGGTTATTCTTATCATGCGCAATGATATTGATGTGCATACCTGATCCACTTATTCCCTCTGTGGGCTTGGGCATAAAGGTCGCATAGAGACCATGCTTTTTGGCAATAGTCTTAACTGCCATCCTGAATGTCATGATCATATCCGCTGTGCGCTCAGCATCTTCTTCTCTAAAATCAATCTCATGCTGGGCAGGTGCGATCTCGTGATGTGAAGATGAAATATCAAAACCAAGCTCCTCAAGGTTAAGGATGATATCTCTTCTTACATTTTCGCCCTGATCTGCAGGCGCAACATCAAAATATCCACCTTTTTCATGAGTCTTATTTGTCGGTCTTCCCTCATCGTCATAATCAAATAAAAAGAATTCCGGCTCGGGATTAAGTTTGAAGTTATATCCCATTTTCTCAGCTTTTTTCACCACTTCATGAAGAACATTTCTGGAGTCTCCCATAAAAGGCTTTCCGTCAACCGTATAGACATTACAGAACATCCTTGCAACTTTGCCTGCCTGCGGTCTCCAAGGATATATTTCGAAGCTGTCCAGATCGGGATACAGGTACATATCGCTCTCATCGCTTCTGACAAAGCCTTCAACCGACACACCGTCAAACATGCACTCGTTGTTAAGCGCACATTCAAGCTGGCTTGCAGCTATAGCGATATTCTTAGGAATTCCGAATATATCGCAGAACTGAAGCCTTATGAAAGCTACGTCCTCTTCCTCAACGATACGGAAAATGTCTTCTTTGGTATATTTGCTCATACTGACCTCCATTGATATATGAATAAATACGTTTAGTTACAAATTAAAAAAGAGCGTCCAAAACAGCGAGCACTCCTGCTCGTGTTAAAGGCGCCCTTGCCGTTCACTCCCTATATATTAATATTCTTTTATTCTATGTGTCAATCGGTTATTTTTGCTCTACCGATACGCAACGTACACTTAAACAAATAATTTGAAACTCACTAATAAATCTCACCCGCGCCGCCGATATATATATTGAAATATCCTACCTCTTTTATTTAAGAGATAGGCATATTGAGCTATGGAAAGCATGGATCTTCAAGGAGGATTGTAAATCTTCAGCATTGAAGGTTCACTTTTTTTGCGCAAAAATCATGTACCGGCGGATTATTGTGTAATTACTCTGAGCCTTCAAGCTAACAAACGGAGGAAAGAACCATGAAAATTGCACAAAGTAACGTAAACCTGATGGCAAGTTCGTCGTACAGCGAAGGAACATCCGTAGCCGTTTCATCCGGCACGGTAGTTCGCGGAAACTTCAGCGACAATCTTGAATCACAGAAGCAAAAAGCTACGTCGCAAAAGAGGTCCGACACCTCAGGCAACTCCACTACATCCACAGGTGAGTTTGCTCTGGGAAGCGAAACCTACAACTCGCTCAAGCCCTCAATGACCGGTCAGATCGGTCACGTAGAAAAATCTCTGCATGAACAGATAATGGACATCAGAGCTTCTCTACTTGCACAACTTCTTGATTTCATGAAGTTGATCGGAGGTGAACACGTGACAGACAGCTACAAAAGCTCGCTCAACAGCATGTCTGAAATGATCGGCTCAGGCAGTCTTATGTCTGTAACGACAGTCACCACATCTCATTTTGAGGAAGAAGCTGTATCATTTAGTGGTACCGGAACAGCGCTTACCGAAGACGGAAGAAGCATTGATTTTGGCGTAAGCTTTGCCCTGTCTACAAGGCTTGTTCAGGAGTCCGGAATGAGCTTTACCCATCCTATAAATTTCCTTGATCCGCTTGTGATAAATGTCGGTAGTGACGTCACATCCATAAGTGATCAGACCTTCTTTTTTGATCTCGACTGCGACGGAAAAGAAGACGAAATTTCCAACCTTGCAAAGGGATCAGGCTTTCTCGCGTATGACAAGAATTCAGACGGCATTATAAATGACGGTTCTGAGCTGTTCGGCGCAAAGAGCGGAAACGGTTTCAAAGACCTGTCTGCATATGATATTGACGGCAACGGATGGATTGATGAAAACGATGAGATCTACAACAATCTCAAAGTATGGATAAGAAACGAAGATGGAACCGACACTCTCCTCTCTCTAAAAGAAGCTGATGTCGGCGCAATATATCTTGGAAGTGCGATTACAGACCATACCATGAGAGACAGCTCTTTTACCCCCGCTGCAAAGCTTCGTTCAAGCGGAGTTTTCCTAAAAGAAAGCGGAGGTGTGGGATTGGTACAGCAGCTCGACTTAGCAGCAAATTGATTATCCTTAAGGGGAACGCATATAAAAGCGTTTCCCTTAATTTATTAGTTCTGCTATAATCTTAGCTATTATAATTTCGACACAGGGAGGGCTTATGAAAATTCTTTTATTTTGTTGTAAAGGCTTTGAAATGATGGAGTTTAGTCCGTTCTATGACGTTGCCGGTTGGGCAAAGAGTGAATACGGATATGATGTTGAACTCGACACCTGTGGCTTCACTTCTCATGTTTCAAGTGCTTTCTGGGGCACAGAGATCAAAGTCGACAAACTTATATCCGAAGTCAACGTTAATGACTATGATGCACTGGCTATTCCGGGTGGCGATCACAATTTTGGATTCTTTGAAGAAGCGTATGATAAAAGATTTCTTGAGCTGATAAAGAATTTTGATGATAGAAAAAAAGTAATAGCAAGCGTATGCGTAGCAGCACTCCCCATAGGAAAAAGCGGTGTTCTCGCCGGCAGAAATGCCACTACATACCATTTACTTGACGGATACAGGCAAAAAGAACTTAAAGATTTTGGCATAAACGTGATCAATGAGCCCGTCGTAACCGACGATAACATAATCACATCTTATTGCCCGCAAACTGCTCCGACAGTGGCTTTTGAACTCCTTAGAAGACTTATCGGAGACGAAAAAGTCAATGTGATCAAAAACGGCATGGGCTATTAGGAATTATCTTTGTCGTCCATAAGCTCACGTTCGCGCTTTCCGTACACTTCACCGCTGAGGAAATGACGTCTGCACAGCGATACATAGGACTCATTTCCTCCAACCATAACCTGCTCGCCCGTGCGAACAATCTTTCCGTTGCTTACTCTTGCATTGAAGTGTGCACGGCGACCACACCAGCATACAGTAGGCACTTCTTCAATGTAGTTGGCTATTTCCATGAGTCTTTTTGATCCGGGGAAAAGATGGCTCGTAAAATCGGTACGAAGTCCGTAGCAGATGACCGGAAGATCGTATTTATCAACAACTTCTGCTAAGATATCCACCTGCTCTTCTGTAAGAAACTGCGCCTCATCTACGATCACGCAGTCAAGCTCTTTCCAGCCTTCCGATTTTCCTGTGAACCACTCATTTTTTACTTCATCAATAAAATCTTCTACAAATGTAGCTTCTGCGCTAAGTCCCATTCTTGACTTGACGATTTTTTCCCCGTCTCTGTCATCGGTCCTGGGCTTTAACAAAATACACTTTTGTCCCTTTTCGATGTAATTGTATTGCACCATAAGCGCATTGGCTGTCTTAGAACTCCCCATAGCTCCGTATCTGAAATATAACTTTCCCATACCTTCTCCCAGTGCTTTTTTATTATTTCTTTAAGCTATGCCTTTGCCTTATTTTCATCCGAATTGATAAGAACCAGCTTGTTGTAAGGAATCTCGATTCCCTCTTCCGCAAATCTCTTCATTATCTCAACAAGACAGTCTGAACAAGCCTTCGGGTTATCTTTGAAATCTTCTGTCTCAACGAGTGCTCTCAAAGTAACTCCGCTGTCGTCGCAGCTCTTACACAAAACCGTCGGTCTCTCGCCATGATGCGTAGGATGTGCCACGATAACATCAGCCATAATATCCATAGCCTTCTGCATATCCGTGCCATAAGCAACTGAGACAACGATAGGAAAAGAAAAAGAATCTTCCTGTGTGTAGTTGATTATAGTAGCCGAACCCACGGTTGAATTGGGAACGTATATGATCTCATTCTGATAAGTCTTAATAACAGTGTGCCTAAGTGTAATATTCTCAACATATCCGGGATCGATGGAATCAATCTTGATCCTGTCGCCAATATCAAACGGTCTGGAACTCGACGCCGTAATTGCAATACCGGCAAATACATTGGCAAGCGTTGACTGAGCAGCAAGACCCAATATAGCTACAGCCAGCGCTGAAGAACCGGCAAAATTCTTCCAAGCCGCGGTAAAATCAACCACATGCCCAAAAACTGTGAAAGCTGCCACTATCCAAACAAGTGCAATAATAATACCTCGCAAAAAGACTAAGTGTATTTTCCCACGTAATCTCTCTTTACTAATGTACTTAATAATTAAAAGATTTACTATATACGCAAGTAAAAGCGGCAATATATACCCTCGGAAAAATTTAAGCATCTCCATCGTCCATCTCCTCAAACGCGATCATAGAATCGATAATGTCTTCAAAGTCTTCCCTAAGTTCCTCAATCGTATCGCCTTCATATGTATATATCTTTCCGTCGATCACAACTTCACCTGTGTAGTAATCACAGTTCTTATCGTAATTAACGGTACCTGTGTAACCTTCATATTCAAATTCTTTTTCCACTGTATGATTATCTCTTTCTTCTGTTATCTAATAAATTGCAGTACATTTATGTAAACTACTACTAAGCATTGTAAATCATTCATAAATGAATTAAAAGGATATACAGGCAAAAATCGTGATTCCGAATATAAAGAAAAGACACAAAAAGGGATACCACTATGCCAAATTGCAATCAAGTGGTATCCCCTTAAGTTTTCTATGTTCTAAGGAATTTCATTAAATCCGTGCTTCCTTAAGAATCTTCTTACTTCAGCTTAATCTATCAATCCTTAACCTCAATCTTTACGGCTTCTTCTTTCTCGGGTATCGCCTCTTTCTTAGGGATACTTACTGTAAGAACGCCGTTCTTGTACTGAGCTATGATATCCTCAGCCTTAAGTCCCGGTGTACGGAAAGATCTCTGGTAAGATGAGCTTCTTCTCTCGCGGCGGATAAACTTGCCGTGCTCATCCTTCTCATCTTTGTTCTCGTTGTGCGAAGCGCTGATAGTAAGTACATCATTCTTGAGATCGATATTTATGTCTTCCTTGTTGAATCCGGGAAGCTCAGCCTCAAGCTGATAACTGTTGTCTTTTTCGATGACGTCGGTCTTCATAAGACCCGATGCCGGCTCGAAGTTTTTCTCGATCAGTCCAGTATCGTACAGGTCACTGAATAATCTGCCACCAAAAAAGTCATCCATCTCGTCAAACAAATTATTGTTACTCCATAACATAGGCATCAACATAAGTCATCACTCCTTTTTATATAAATTTTTTGTTGTAGTAGTTTGCGCAACCTTTTGATGATGTATTAGCACTCTCACCTCTCGGCTGCTAATTTTCTTTTCAAGTATGTTATAGAACAAATAGAACAAGAAATCAATACCTAATTTATAAAAAAAGTATAAAAAGAACTTCCACATAAATTCTTCTTAGAATCTATGCGGAAGTTCTCGCTTGTTATCATATTATTTTATCAATAATTCTCAGCTTTCTTCTCGAAATAGCTCTTAGGATGATTACATACAGGGCACATCTCAGGAGCCTTAGGTCCTACTACGATGTGACCGCAATTTGAGCAGATCCAGATAGAATCTCCATCTGATGAGAATACAAGATCTTTCTCGATGTTCTCAAGAAGCTTTCTGTATCTCTGCTCATGCTCTTTCTCAATTTCAGCAACTCTGTCAAAAAGATAAGCAATGTCATTGAAGCCTTCCTCACGTGCCTTTGCTGCAAATGAAGGATACATTTCCTGCCACTCGTATGCTTCTCCATCTGCTGCCTCTGTGAGATTATCTACAGTTGAGCCAATGCCTGAAAGGATCTTGTACCAAAGTTTTGCATGCTCTTTCTCGTTTGCGGCTGTCTCCTCAAAGATCTTACTAATCTGAACATAGCCGTCTTTTTTTGCTTTTGAAGCAAAATATGTATATTTATTCCTTGCCTGAGACTCACCTGCAAATGCAGCAAGCAAATTCTTTTCTGTCTCTGTTCCTTTTAGTTCGTTTGTTCTTGGTTCTAAATTTGCCATATTTCAATCTCCTTTTCCATTTTTTGTGGATAAATACTCATAACTCAACCTGTAATCGTATTTTAACATAGAGAATATGCATTAAAAAGACTATTTTGCATTTTTGCATAAAGCTTTTTCACCCGAAAAAAGAGAAACAAGCAAAAGGCTCTCTACAGCATAAAATATCGCATTTACCTTTACCATCATATCGTGCCTTGGCATAGAAACTCCACTTGTTACAACATCCAGCATCGATTGCATAGTTGCTTCCCCGGATAAAATATCTAACGGTGATTCTCCGGGCAAATAGTCAGGAATGGTCTTGATCACCTGAGCAGTCACAACTATATAGCCAACAACTGCAAGCACCATTGCCAATATAATAAAGAGATTTTTTCCACACTTTTTACCTGTGCGCTTTGCAGCAAACAAAAACACACTTCCAAAGCACAAAAGACACTCAAATCCATAAAAGACATAACACGCCGCATCAGAGATATTAAAAAATATTCCGGCAACAAATAACTCCGTCAACGTCCATATAGCTATCCATGCCACAATACAGATAGCCGTCCTTTTTATTATGTATTGGGATTCATCACCGCACCATATAAAAACATTTGCAAAGATCACAGCCCAAATTGCCGCAACAACAAAGCCTTTATAACTTAGATTAGTTAATGACATAATTCCAAATGAACCAAAAGCAACAAGCATGATTGCCTGCATCACAATCGCAGCCCATAAAATAAATGTCTTTCTCATAATATATCTCCCAATTTACACATAAAATTAGGATGCCAAAAATACATTTGACATCCAACGATATACGAATCAATCCATATTCCCTGATTATCTTGCAGGCGCCCATGTTACTCCGTAGAGCTGCTCCATCATCTTGCGTAATTCTTCTTTCATCTTATCGCAAGCAGAAGCTTCGTCAGGGAAGTTGATAACACCTATTCTTTCCTTTTTATCCTGAAAGAATACTGACCATCCGTTATCTGTTTTAGCAAGACATACACGATTTCTGTGATGTCCGCCAACTTTATATAATTTCGAAGGAACAAGGTGCTCCTTAAAAAACTTCTTTAATTCCTTGGTATTCATATTATACCTCCCGTGTATCTCGATTGTAAAATCATCTGATGTAGTTTTGATTACTACATGAAGTATACCATCATATCCAGACCTTTACAATATCATTTTTTTAACATGCCTGCGTTAAATCAGCAGGGTTATTTTTCAAGGTAAATGCAATTTTGATTGCATTTACTCTGAAAGGTATCCTGTGTTGCATTTAGTTTGGAGAACGTGGGCACAAAAAAGGTTCAGCCAAGATCTCTTAATCTGACTGAACCATTATATTACGATACTGAAATATCAAGTTCTGCTTCAAAAGCCTTTTTCTTATTTCCACATTCCTGTATTGCTTTTTGTATATTTGTTTTAGCAACTAAGAGTTCAGACATGAATTTTTCTGTATCTTTAAGGTTTTTCCAAATTTCCACAACAATCTTCTTCCGGTGTTCTTCCGCTTCTTCATATATATCATTCCCGTATATCTTAAGTGGAGTCATGTCATAAGTCTTTGTTGGTTCAAAAACATCCTTGACAATACTCTCGTAATCTAATTTTATTACTTTATAACTTTCTTCAAGCATAACGAGGTCGTTTTCATATTCTTTAAGCTGTTCATTGAGCTTTTTTATTTCTAAGCGTTTCTCACTTCGTTTCAACATTATACCTCTTTCTAGATTCCAAAATATAAAAACATTTGAATGATTTTAATATTTACGAAATATTCTCAATGCCCCCTCAAATCAAATTCACTAGATATACCATAATAGTCTCCCCAAGTATATAAAATGTAATAATTGTCACTATCAATGTTTGTGTCAAAGTACACAATCTGCGTTTCAATTTGTTTTATTTCGCTATCGCTTTGAGGTTTAACATGGTATTTTTCACTAAACTGAGTATAGTATAAATTTAAATCATCTTGTGACAACTCACTTTTTATTAATAGCGCCCCAAAATATTGCATTCCATTGCCATTTCCGCACAGTTTCGCTGCCATAGATTTTTCTTCAACTATAACTGTTTTTTCGGGAAGAGGAATCTGTTGTAATTCATTTACAATATTTTTTGCGACATGATCATTATTGATAGGGCACAAAATATATAGCAAAAGTACTCCTGCTATTATTAATGCGGGAATAAATTTAATAATTTTTAAAAAAACTTGTTTTTTCAATATAGTTTCTCCTTCAATTACACTATATCAGTTATTATATTCAGAAAATGAATTATAGTAATCTTGTACCGTATAACCGTATGCAATTGCCATGGAATTTTCCGGATCCCCATTATATCTTGTAAAAACTATTCTTTGTTGTTCAGTTGATAAATTGTTTATATCATACCCGAATTCATCAGCACCTGCACATAACACCAGTGCAACCATCTCTACATTAAATTTGTCATCCTGCAGTTTGTTCCAAAAGAATTCTACATCCTTCCAATTTTTCCTATCATAATTTGTTCCGTAATGTAAGTTATATGCATCTATTGCAGTTTTACCAAATATTTGTCCTAATCCAGTAGATGAATCTGATCTATATTTAAGAGGACGCGTAGGCGGTTGCTTAGACGGCTGTTTCCAATAATTCTTCGGATCTAAGTTTAAAACCCATTCGTCATATTCTTCTTTTTTATGCTCGTAAGCATATGTTTGCCTAACTTGCGCATCGCCAACTGGATCGTCATATCCATAACATCTTATTTCTCGATAAAGGACAGCTTGAATCATAGCTTTATCAACGTGATATTTTTTAGAAGCACTTTCTATATAAGCATCTAAAGAAAACACTTTATCTAAAGTCATTGCATCAGAAAAAATACTATCCTTTAGTTTTTGAGGTCCTGTCATATCTCTATCCGAGACAGCTTTTAATTCTTTTTCCAATTTTGTTTTTGCATTATCAGGCTTTGATTTAATGGGTATCGAATGTAATCCGGGCGGATATATTGGCATACTAAAAGGATTCAAGACATTTACGCTTGCTCCCAAAGCCACAAGACTTACTGTCTGCTTATCTATATCAACAGCATGAGTGTGTATTGAATCAAGTCCTGCAGCTTTATCTGATATTTCTTCTATGTGCTCCTGAATAGCATCCTTAATACCTGAATTAAACAGACGATTACTTGCTTCGTCGTCGAATTCTTCAACCTTCTTTATGCAATCATAAAGAAAACCTCCGGTACCGCAAAATTCATCATAGTCAGCTAAAGTATCCCTTACATATACTTCTTCTATGTCACCGCAGTATTTCTTGAATTTATCGACATCTTCCATTGTTTTTTGCTGGATTGCAAAAGCCAGACTTTCGTACTCTTCAAGCTGCCTCTGAAAACGTGTTTTTGTCCTTGCTACTACATCGGTATCTATCTTTGCATCATCGGCAGGATCGACCATAGCCTTAAAAGTATCATCAAGGTCAACATATCTTTTGATCATTTCCTTTGAAAGCTCGTATTGCTGGCGGTTAAATTCAGACTGCTTCGTGCCTATAAATCTCTTAGTAGCTTCAGCACCTCCACCCACGAAAGTCTCGTTATTCTGATATTTTTCATAGCCTGACTGTAGATAGCCTATGCCTTCCATATAATTATGAGCGGCATTTTCAAAAGTTTCTATAAAATCATGTATCTTCTTTGTATCCCAACTTTTCCCATTACATTAACTCCAAAATTTTATATGTTATCTCTGCGCTCCCTTTCACGGATTTCTTCTTCAAGAGCGGCTATTTCTTCTTCACATTCTCTGATAAGTTCCCGGAGTCTCTCCATTACTTTTTGCAGATCATTCAGGTGCTCTGATGTATTGCTCAGTATTATGCTTGTCTTTGAACATAGATCATTTCTGAAATTATCTGCGTCTTGTTCAAGTTTTCCATACCAATCGCCGGAGCTTGTCATATCAAAGGCGTTATCCGGCTGATAGATATCTTCCTCTATAATTCTGCGTTTCTGATTGATAAAATCGTATGATTCTTCGCACTCGGTAAGATCACGTTCATATTCTCTTTTTTCATGTTCTTTCTCTGCTAATCTTGAATGAAGTCCCATCTATTACCTCCGCTTTGTTTCTACAGTAAGCCCTTCGCTGAGGATCCTATCCTGCTCAATCATACTGTCTCGGATCGTCAGAAGTGCTCTTGGAAGACATTCAGAAGCTTCATGCCTGTATGTGTCTGTGGATTTATAGAAAAGTTTGAGAATCTCATTCATCTCACGTCCAATATTCATGCCTTCAAAAACATTCACCTTGCTGAGTGGATCCTTTGAAAGAACACAATTAGCTGAAGTAGTCTGTATCTCATTAACAATATCTGTAAACACCCGCGTGTCTATGTATACGCTTTTTTCTGCCATTATGTACCTCTATTATTTCTTTTTTTGAAACATTATTTAATAAAGCATTAACATTTTATCATGGCGTACATACTTTATCAATGATCAAAACACAAACGCGCTTGGGATATCATATATTCTTTGTTTGCTGTTTTTTGGCAAATTCATTTATTTTAATGAAATATGCTAAAAGCCTGTCATTCCGCTTATACTCATCATTATCGGGATTTTCTATAAGCAAGCGTATGTCCTGAAGCTGTATATCTATTAGCATCCTGTTTTTATACAGTATGTATGCCGCTTTTAAGACTTCACGTTTATCTCTTTAAATCTCTTAGGTCTTGAAGAGATTGCTCCAAACGATATAATCCTCACCCCAAAGCTCCTTAAAAAGTTCGATTCTTCAGACTAAATGCAACACTAAAATATGTACGATTTACTCTGCTAGGTCCAGAAATGGGCCTGTTAAGTATGTGCAAAACACCCTCAAAATCTATATTTTTGCATATAAAATCGGAGCATATTTAAGCACAAAACCATGCAAAAATACGCTCCGTTATCATTATTTGCTATGTGTTGCATTTACCTTGAGAATTTACCCGTTAAATCAGCAGATTACAGAAAGCGCTGCCAATGCCGCCCCCTGTCCCCATGGATTATTTCCGTAGGTCTGATAATGTACTGCAAAGTCATCACACGAGCTCAGCGAATCAGTCACAATCCCGCTTTCGGTGTGGGCATATATACAATCTTTTGCTTTCTTTAACGCCTCACTGATTCTGCCTGATATATCATCTTCACCAAAAACATCATTATTAAGCGCATAACCAAGTGCATATGCTATCATACCTGTTGCAGACATATCTATGTGACCGTCGACTGCATTTATCTGCCAGCTCCAGCCGCCATCTTCCCTCTGATACCTGGATGCTATATCGCACAGTTCCATGAACCATGGAATAATATCAAAGCCAGTCCATTCTTTTTTATCCTTAATTTTTTTACTAAGC
>JAFZQT010000100.1 GCA_017620235.1 Butyrivibrio sp.
AGCTCTCATAATATCCGTCGCCTGTTGTACGTGGGCCGCTGACAACATCATATTTTGCTGCTTTTAATTTCTCTGTAAGTTCATCTACCTTCTCTTTACTACCCACAGAAAATGCAATATGTATAAGCCCCGTACGATTCAATGTTTTTTCCATATCTTGCATCTCAGGCTTGTTCATAAGCTCAATTCTTGCTCCATCATCAAACGATATGAAAAAAGATCTGAACCTGGTATTCTTATTATGATATCCGTTATTAGATTTCCCACCTAGATACTTCACAAAGAAATCTCTTGCCGCCTCAAGCTCATTCACATACATCGCAATGTGTTCTATTCTCATCTGCTGCCCGGATGCATTTTTCCTGCCTTTTGCAGCTTCTTCACTGTCTATGAAACGATCTGCTTTATCAATAATACTATCAGCTTTCTTAAAAAATTTTATTCCCTTAATAATAGCTCTGACGATCACTATAACAAGAAGAACCGTTAGAACCAAATTAAAAATTGACCAAAAAGTAAGCCCCCAATCTGTAGTAACCATTTTTCACCCTCCGTTTTTCTCAAAGTCCATCCTTACAAGTGCCTTGCCATTAGGTAACAACTCTTTTTCCCTTAGTATCTCTGAGTATCCGATCTTCTCCACCGTACCCACAAGCTCATTCTCCCCCATCTGATGATGGACTTCGTCAAGCCGGTCAAAAGAATGAATATAAGGCGAATCAGAAACCCATTCTTTGGCATCTTCATTTATCTGAATCACGCACGATATATAGCGCGGAGCTACAGTTGCTACCGCTTTTGAAAAAGACTCATACCCTATATACTCGATTAAAAGATTGGCGATAAGAAGCTCTGACTGTGGCAGCTTATCCGCCTCGCTAAGAAGATCAATCTTTAGAAGCTTGAGCAATTTCGATATATTCGAATACCGCTCGGAAACCGCCTTCAGATACTCTTCGTTTATATCAATGCCATATACAGTCTTGTACTTACCTGCATCAACATGTTCAAGTCCGTTTCCACCCGCAACGCCAAGCACCATCGCTGTCTCCACAGAATATGCCTCAAACTGCTTTTTCATGATCGCGTTCATCGCCTGCAACTGCCTTACAGAATCAAGGCTCATATGGTTCTCATAGTCGCTTAGACTGATCTCTTCCCACGGATTTCCCTTTTCTCCCGCTGCATCCTCTATCATACGCCGCGCAAGTTCAGGCATATCATTCATATATGTATGGCTATTGCCAATAAATAAAACTTTTTTCATCTCACACTCTTCTTATACATTTTTAAACATAACTCTGTCATTCACAACTTCAAAACCAAACTGCGAATATAGCTTTTGAGCGTCTTTCGTGATCAGTATTCCCCTAAGCCCCTGAAGCTCATCCGATAAAACTATGTGCGATACAAGCGCTTTGCCAAGCCCTTTGTGACGGTGTTCACTGTCAATTATGACATCGCACAGATAATAGTTCGTAGCATAATCGGTGATGACTCTCGCAAATCCGACAAGACTTTCCACGTCATCAAGATAAAGACCATAGCATTTTGAATTTTTTACCGACTTCTCAATCTTTTCTACAGAGCGCTTCTCTGCCCAGTACGTCGTCCTAAGAAGCCTTACTATATCATCGAGTTTGAGCTCGTTTACATCTTCTACTATTCTGTAATTCATAAACACGCTCCTTTTGTATCAGTATATGAACGGAACAAGCCTGTATCTGACTTTCTGCTTGTACTCTTTGTACCCTGTCAGCTCTTTTTCCAAAACTTCTTCTTCGTTCCTGATTCTTTTTACAATTATTGGAATATAACTAAGCATTACTATAAATGACGGCAGTGAATTAAGTACAAGCGGCATACTTAGAAAAAGAAATAACGTCGCAAAATACATCGGATGGCGCACGATTCCGTACAATCCGCTATCCACTACCTTTTGATCTTTTTGAACTTCGATCACTCGTGATAAATATCTGTTCTCTCGCAGTACTTCGCCGAACAATGCATAGGATAAAAGAAAAATCGCTGTGCCGACATACACGACCACATCCGGCAAGATAATCCAGCCAAAGCGGTAATTTAGTCCCGCGATTATAAATACCAGTAAAAACATGATCACGCTAAAGCCGATCACATGCTTTTGCTCATTCTGAGTTTCTTTTGCCCTGAGCCTGCTCTCAAGAAGATCCGGAGCCTTGAAATACATTATAATTCCCGCGACAAACATAGGGACAAACAAAATACTCATAAGTATCCAGCCGCTACGCCATTTAAGCGTACCCGCAGGAATAAATAAAAGAATTCCCAAGATAATGACACCTGACAAAAGCTTTACTATAGCTTCTTTTAGCAGCCCCTTTTTCATATCTACTTAAACCCTTTTCTTTCCTGTGCTCTGTCAATCAGCTCATGTGCTTCATTAAATGCATCCGGAAGGTAATCTGCGTACCACTCTTTACCTTCTTTTTCCTGCCTCTTTATCTCTGCCCATGCCGCGTGCAGTTCTTCCTCAGTCTCAAATTTCACATCGGTAAAAACATGTGGATGCCTGCGTTCCATTTTATCCGCGACAGTTTCGGCAACATCTTCGAAAGTAAAAAGCCCCTCTTCCTCGGCTATCACCGCATGAAACATCACCTGCAAAAGAAGGTCTCCAAGCTCTTCCTTGAGATTGTCCGCATCGCCTGTTTTATCAAGTATGTTGATGCCACTGATAACCTCTGCTGCCTCTTCTATGCAACCGGGCTTAAGACTTGTATGCGTCTGCGCCTTGTCCCACGGGCATCCGTTCTCGCTCCTGAGTTTCTCAACAATCTTCTTAAGTCTTTCTATTTGCGATGTATTATTCATACGCTTGGGGTACTCTCTTTCTTGTTCTCTCAATTACATACTAACCATTATAACAGCCAAGCGTCGTCTTCGCACCGTAAAGAGAAACTGCCTATTTTCAAATTAAGAAAATAGGCAGTTTAGCTAGATTCAATTGGGAAATTAACAAGTCTCCCCCTTTTATCCCCTTACGGCAAAAACTTTCCTGCCGCAAGATAAAGCTGATACCAGTCGTGATGAGAAAGTTCTACCATTGTTGCATCACAAGCATCTTTGATGTGGTCGGGATTCATTGTTCCGATGATTGCCTGCATCTTTGCGGGATGACGCAATATCCATGCAAGAGCGATAGCCGTCTTGGAAACGCGCTCTCTATCCGCGAGCTCTGCAAGAACCTTGTTAAGCTCAGGGAAATCAGGATTATCGATAAATGTTCCGCCAAACATTCCAATCTGAAGCGGCGACCACGCCTGAATCGTAATGTCATTGAGTCTGCAATAATCAAGCGCACTTCCGTCTCTGTTCAAAGACATGTCCGTAGTCTTATTGTTCATGTATAAAGACTGATCAATGAGCTGCGACTGTTCAAGCGAGAGCTGAACCTGATTGATCACAAGCGGCTGCTTCACATATTTTTTGAGAAGCTCGATCTGCATCGGCATGAGATTACTTACACCGAAGCGACAAACCTTGCCAGCCTCCTCAAGCTCATCAAACGCCTCTGCAACTTCTTCAGGATCAAACAACAAGTCCGGTCTGTGTAAAAGAAGCGTATCAAGGTATTCACACTTAAGTCTTTCGAGAATGCCGTCAACGCTGGCTATAATATTCTCTTTTGTCCAGTCAAACTCAGATCTCTCGGGGCAGATACCGCACTTACTCTGGATAAATATCTTTTCCCTTCTGATTCCTGTCAGCGGAAAAGCCTCTGCAAAGCGTATTTCAGCCTCTCCCATTCCGTAACACGTTGCATGATCATAATAATTTATTCCACACTCATGCGCTGTCTTAATAACTTTTGCTGCGTCCTCTTTTGAAAGAGAGGGCATCCTCATACATCCCTGTACAATAGCTGATGCATTCTGCGGTCCGTTCATTATGTCAATGTATTTCATCAGTTGTCCTATCTACCTTTCCTCAGAATTTAGTCGTATCGGGATCTGTCTCGTATCCAACGCAGCCCTTAAGATCAGCGATACGCTTAACATCAGCTTCTTCAAGTTCAAAATCAAACACCTTGATATTCTCTTCAATTCTGGATGGAGTCACAGACTTAGGAAGCGGCAGATATCCCATCTGAAGTCCGAAACGGATACAGATCTGCGCTATACTCTTTCCGTACTTTTCAGCGAGCTCTTTCATTTCAGGAACTTCAAAGATCTTACCTGTTCCAAGCGGGCTGTATGCCTCAAGTATCATGCCTTTTTCTCTGCAATATGCAACAAGTTCGTCCTGCGTCGCACCGGGGCAAAGTCTGATCTGATTTACCATAGGCTTGATCTTTGCTGTCTTAAGAAGTGCATCTATGTGATGCTGCTTGAAATTACTGATACCGATCGCACGAACTTTTCCTGTTTCGTACAGCTTCTCCATCGCCTTCCATGTCTCAGCGTTAGCCTCTTCCCAGCTATCTCTGAAATGGATTGGGTTAGGCCAATGTATAAGAAGGAGGTCCACATAATCAACGCCCAGTTTCTTTAATGATTCGTCAAAAGAGCTGATGGTAAGCTCATAGCTGTGCTTATCATTCCAGATCTTTGTCGTAATGAAGATATCTTCTCTCGTGAGCTTGTTATCTATAATTCCTCTTCTGATGCCTTTACCGACACCTTCTTCATTTCCGTAAACCTGCGCGGTATCGATATGACGATAGCCCGCATCTATAGCACACTTTACGCTTTCAACCGCAACGTCACCCTCAGGTGTCTGCCATGTTCCGAATCCTATGCAAGGAATCCCTACACCGTTTGAAAGCTTATATACATCATTCTGATTCTTCATATCTCACCCTCCTGCATTATTTTCATCAATTTTGCCATCGTTTATTTTACCATTTAAGAATAGCAGGTACTTCTCATATTCTGCGATTATTTTTTTCATTTTTTGATGTAGAGGTTGTTTAACAAAGAATCTCTTTATATCATCACCTTGCCTTTATTATATCCTCCGCCATGTTCATAAGTTCGTCAGATGAGATGTCATTGTCAAAAGACATCAGACAATACCTCACGTCTCCCAAAACAAAATTTGCGCTTGATACATAATATGTTTCGCGTTTGTCTGAGCCAATACTTATAAAGAAATGATCGTCCGTTTCCCCTCTCTCTAATTCTTCTTCAGTTGGCGAAACGTCTTTGGATGCAGGAAGCCCCAGATACTCATCAAGGTTGTAATAGATATCCACGCCCTCAAATGTCCTTGTTTCATTTGCACGTATAGAATTGTCAGCTTGATTTTCTCCGTCCTGTTCCTCCCTAACACGCTCAATATTAAGGATAATATTAGGATCGTCACCACGGACATAGTCGATATTCAATTCCTTAAATCTTCCGACCGTCCTGTCTTCTCCATCAACGCTACGCCAATCCTCTATTTCCATAGAACTGAATTTGTACCCGTTACTAAATTCTTCTACTGCCGAAACATCTATTCCGACTTTTTTCGCCATCTTATCCAAATGGCTGAACCTTGATGTTTTGGAGAAAAAAGAATCCCATCCAAAAGCAGAAACGTATCCTTCCACTTTTCCCGTTACAACACCGCAGCCTCCGAGAATAACCAGACACGCTGCTGTTAAAGCAACAATTTTCTTTATACTCACCTTTCTCTTAATCCCGTAAACATTCACCGAACCATTCTTTTCTTGATCCAGCATTTCCATAAGCCTATTTATCATCTTCTCTTTTTGAGCATCCGAAAACCTTATTTCATTCATGTTCTTTTTATAAGCATCAACTAAATATTCATTCATAGAGTTCACCTGCCTTTACACCATATGCCTCATCTTCGCACAAACTTTTCCTCAATTCTTTTCGTCCCCTTGATAGGTATTTGGAGACAGCAAGTGCCGATTTTCCCATTATTTTTGCAATCTCTTTTACCGAATACCCCTCATAATAGTGAAGATATATACTCATGCGATAATTTACGGGGAGTTTCTTTATCTCATCCAAAAGATCTGACACAGGCAGCTCTGTAGCTTCTTTTTCCGAAACAGCATCAAATCCGACCGTATTCTTGAAAAAAGCGCTCTTTCTAAGATCGTGACAAGCATTTATCGTAGTCCGTATTATCCATGCCTTTTCATGTTCACTAGTGTCAAAAGACCTATTGCAGGAAATAATCTTAAGTAACACCGTCTGGCAGATGTCCTCTGCATCAAACGTATGTTGCAAATAGCTGTAGCTAATCCGAAGAATCATATCTGAATATGTCTCCACCACCCGCCTTACTTCTTTTTCCTCCATGCATAAATCTCCTTTTTAATATTTTTCGCACCTGTCGTTATATGACTGACTGATGCATAGAAGGTCCTTCTATGTATAATACGATTCACAACGTTAAAACCTGACACCCGATTTCAAAATAAATGCACAGCATCGTGCTTGATGCTGTGCTATTTTCCTTAATCACTGTATTTTCCGTTTGTCAAAATCTCCAGTACATCACTTGGCTTCTCTGCAAAGACCTGTGCTCCGATTTCTTCGAGAAGGTCCTTGTCTCTAAATCCCCATAGAACCGATATGCAAGGAAGATTTGAATTATTTGCTGTTGCAAAATCTACTTCTGAATCACCGATATATACTGCCTCGTCTTCAGTGCTACCGAGTTCCTTCAATGCTTCCCAAACCATGTCCGGTGCTGGTTTTCTGTTTACTCCCGGCTTTTCTCCGATCGCAACTTCTATAGCTTCTGAAAAGAATCTCTGATTAAGCTCTTTTACCGCTGAATCTATCTTGTTTGAAACAATTGCCATCTTATAGCCGCGCTTCTTGAGTTCTTTCATAAGCTCAATGATTCCGTCATAAGGTCTTGTCTTATCAAGGCAATGCTCGTCATAATGCTCTTTAAATACCGGAACCATCTCATCTATAACTTCCTGCGAAGTTCCCTCAGGCACCGTAAGCTCGATCGCACGTCTTATGCCGTTTCCAACCGCACGTCTGTAATCTTCAACAGTACGCTGCGGAAATCCGAATTTCTCCATCGCGTAATTGACTGAGGTTGCCAGATCATCGATCGTGTTAAGCACCGTCCCGTCCATATCAAATACTACTGTGTTAATCTTACTCATAACTCGTTCCTTGTATTGCAAATATTCAAGACTTTCCCATTCGCACCGGTTCTATCAAGGAATCAACCAAACAACTTATCCGCGATCTTCTCAAGCTCTCTTCTCTCATCCGAGTTGTCATATCCGCTCTCTTTGTCGTCTATTCCCTTGACTATATCAATAGAGAACAGCCCATCACGGTTACAATAGAAAAAGAGCTTCTTCACGCCGCGTATCTTAAATCTCGCCTCAGCCCTTCCTTCCGGATATAGCTTAAGCATCTGCATGTCATCGGACGATACCGCTGCCGCAAAAGAAATATAGTGCTCTTTGGTCATTGGATGATCAAATCTCACATAGTACTCGTCCTCAACTCGTTCTATAAAGATCATGTGCTGCTCATCCGTAGGCTCTGCATCCAAAGGCAAAAGCTGTATTCCATGACACTGGATAACCGACTCGCCCATGCTGTGGATCACATTTCCGCAGACAGGACACACATAGAACTTGGACCTCATCATATTTGCAGATACATTCTCATTATGAATGGTATTTCCCGATATAAGCTCTGTTATTGAAACACCAAAAGCATCCGCGATAGGCTCAAGAAGTGTGATGTCAGGATATCCCTTTCCGGTCTCCCACTTTGAGATTGTCTTGTCGCTAACACCAAGCTTATCAGAAAGTTGAAGCTGTGTCATATTATTTTTTTCGCGTAATTTCTTGATAACTGCGCCTGTCACATATTGATTCATCTTCTCACCTCCATGTGCAGATTTTATATCCGTACATAAAGTTCCACCACCTACGCATCGTAGAGTTCAAAAAAATTCGCCGTGACATTTATCAAAAAAGCGTTAATTTCAAACTTATCACAATTTCGTGCACCCTCAAAAATTAATTTACTTTTTTTTGATTATTATAATGAAACTCCGCAGTCATCGGAAATAATTTTCACTTTCGTACAGAAAATATTATTTTGAGATTAATTATAAATTTTATATGGATTATTTCCCAAAATTCCTTTAGTCAAATTGTACACATTCTACAAAGTTTTTATTACCTCATACATCCTTCTGACCATTTCTCACATATTTCCGCTGTATTTTTTGTGCATATTGCAATATGACATTGCATACATTGCAAAAGTTGCTGTAACATTTTTTCATAATTCGAGTCATAATTAACGATAAAATCGGCAATTTCCACCTATACTAATTCCCAAAAACATGGTATCTTTATATCAATTTGTATGAGGAAAATAAAAATGAGAAAAAGCTATTTATCTATTGTGCTGATTGCTGCACTTGCGCTTACAGCCTGCGGGACAAATGCAAGTAATGCTACGAATGTCACATCCATATCAGTCGAAGATATGCCGCTTAGTGCAGAGCCAACAGACGATACAACTACACAGAACAACACAATAGCTACAAACGCATTTAAATTCAACGATAATGTTTTCTCAAAAAAAGCCACTACGATTTATGGCGAAAAGACAAAAGCTTCATTCTACAACTTATGTGCAGCCTTGAGGAAAGGCGAGGACACCTTCGAATGTCCGGATGAAGCAACATATATACAGTGTATTGAAGGGGATCTTTTGAAGCACTTTTTCCCTGCTGCCGCAACAAGCATTTCTGCCGATCATACAACCGGATTTGCTGACGGTGTGGGAAAGATCAAGTACAACGATATTTCTCAGGAGGAGTTTGTTTCAAAAGAAAAAGCCTTTGAAGAAAAAGTTGTCGCTACATTAAATGCAAACGTTGATCCCAGCTATTCCGATTTTGAAAAAGCTTTAAGCTTATATGTATATATCTCACAGAATTTCGTTTATGACTACGAGATGTATGAAGAATTTTTAACCGGAACAAATGACAACACAAGCGCTTGCAGAGCGTTAATGGAGAACAAAGGTATTAGTCAGGAGTTAAGTGATCTTTACTCCTATCTTCTCTTGCAATGCGGCGTTGAAGCCGATGTAGTAAGCGGCTATAACATTAACGGCGATCATCAGTGGAGCTATGTTTCTATAGGCGGCAAAAACTATCATGTAGATCCCACACAGGGACTCAGCAGTCCGGATCTGTTTGATGATAACACACCTTTGGACTACTTCTTAATGACAGACAATACACGTGCTGAAAGAGATGGTTTCCCGTCTTCCGATTATTTGCTTTGTGGTAATCCATACACCGGTAATGAAGCATCAGACGACAAGTACTCAAGTCTCACCGGCGGATATTTCATCAAGCTTGATTGCAACCGTAACGTCTTAACTTATGGCGGATACGATGGTGGCGGAGTTCAGGAATTCCGTTATGACGACTAACAAAATAATACAAAAATAAAAAGCTGGCAGTTTCCTGTCAGCTTTATTTTTTGGAACAAAAGCTATAAGCTTTTGTTCCTCTTTTTCTTTATACTTACAATGACATCGTTCCTCATATCATAATGATCCCCTGTGATAATAAAAACCAATCCCCAGACCACCAATATAACTCCCAAGAACATGTCACATGAACCTATACTATTGCCAAACATCATAACAGAAGCAAATGCCGACATAACAGATCCCCCTTATTCTCAATAAACAACAATATCCTGCATTAGTTCAATTCAATATAATCATAATTGGGCCAAATAACCTTCGAACCTTTCACTTCACCACAACCATTCGGGGTTGGACCATATGAACACCCCAGTTCCTCATTATTTTCATCGAATTCTATATCCACATATACTTCAGGATCAACTCCTACAATATGCAAATGACACTCCTTAGCTTCAATCGCATCCCCGTGCTTCTCTTTCTGTTCCTTCTCCACAATCTTATCTGTGATGTCATAATCCCGATCATGATAATAAACATGTACCGTACCATCATCGAGCTTTTCCACATCTACTCTATCTTTAAAATCTTCAACCACTTCTTCCGCTGTCACCGGAGAACCATCGCCATGAAATACACCTTCCTCATGAACATTCCCCTGATTATCAACAAACTCAATTGATCCATCATCATTGACAGTAACATCCGTCTGTTTGCCATAAAGCCAAAGCTGAACAGTCTCTCTAACTCCGCCTATATCTGCTGCATATGCTGTTCCGGAACCAACAACAAGTACTAACAGCACTGCTGCCGCTGTCAAAAGATTCTTATGTGCATTTAATCTCGTAATTTTTTTCATCTCTTTTTCCTCCAAAGTAAAGTCGCAGGAGGACTTAAGTACTGAAAAAGCCTTCTTATAATTTTCTTTATTGCTCATCTTCCCATCCCTCCTTTAATGCGTCTTTTAATTTGGCACGTCCACGCGACAGTCTGACCTTAACGCTACTTTCTGTAACCCTAAGAATCTTCGCTATCTCTTTTACGCTGTAATCCTCATAGTAAAATAGATGGATCACAACTCGGTACTTCTCCGGCAATTTCATAACTTCTTCAAATAGTTCTCTGCTTTCAGACGTCTCAAACGTAAGCGTTTCGACATAATCCTCCAGCGTCGTTTCATTTTTCCGTCTGAATGAGGACTGAATATTTTTTGCTTTATTGATTGCCACTCTCAGTATCCAGTATCGGATGTGCTTTTCGTCATCAAATTCTTTTTTTGTTATGTAGTACTGTAAAAATGTCTCTTGAACCACATCCTCTGCATCAGCTGAACTTTTGCATATATTAAACGCCGCGGCGTAGATGTTATTCTTGTACATATCTACCAGTTCCTGTACAGGTATTCTCATATGCTACTCCTTAATAAGGCCTTATATTAATAATACAATCGTAAGTCATGAAAGGTTACAAAAAAAATTCAAAAAAAAGAAAAGCCGCATTTTTACCGGCTTTTCTCTTATCAATACTGTTATTCAATATCCGATCTCGTCAAGTATCATATCCATAAGTTTTGCATTATTCATCGAAAACTCAGGTGTTATAAACGGAACAGCATCTCCGGCAACACATTTACTCATCTGCTGAATCTCCAAAAAGTAATTTTGCGGAATACTAACTTTTCGCTCTATAACTTTACCCTGAGTAAATATCTTATAGCTGACATCCCCTTGCTGATTGTATTCAACATCAGAGATTATATATCCATTGGAGCCGTGAACGTATAACCTGTCCATTCTCGCAGGCTTTTCTTTTCCAAGGATCATACCAACATCAAAAGAAGCTCTTACTCCGTTTGCAAATCGAATAATCGCAGAAGTCGACACATCGGCGCCATGCTCGTTGTACTCAGCGACTGCTTTGACATACTCAGGCTTTGAATCGATAAGCGAAAGAATCATCGTCGTGCAATAACATCCGAGATCATACATCGCACCGCCGCCCATTTCCTTGTAGATTCTTATGTCATCTTCATATCCCTGTGTCAAAAAAGCTGTCTCGATGTAATCAACATCTCCTATCACGCCGCCTAAAACATCCTTTTTAAGACTATGGATATATGGGCTGTGAAGATATGCATACGCTTCCATAAGGTATACGCCGTTTTCATTGGCAGTCTCAAACATCTCTTTTTCCTGCTCTTCGTTAAGAGCAAGCGGCTTCTCGCAAAGAACATGCTTACCCGCCTTTAACGCCTTTATAACCCACTCACGATGCAAATGATTGGGCAAAGGAATATAGACCGCCTGAACATCCGCATCTGCAAGCAACTGCTCATAGCTTCCGTAAGCCTTCTGGAAACCAAACTTTTCCATGAACGACTCAGCCTTTTCTTTATCCCTTCCGGCAATTGCATAAAGTTCACAGCTGTCAGCAAGTTGCATGCCGGGAATCGTGCAGCCTCTTGCTATGTTTGCAGTTCCAAGAACACCCCATTTGATATTTGCCATACGTTACCTCGTCTCTTAATAAACTACGCCAGTTACAGATCATTATATGACTTCTTCAAACTTTCCGTTCATGAACAGATATACGCAACTTCTTGAAGCAGGAAGATAATACAGCTTCCCGTAAATATTTGTAAGGATCTCAGCGTCTTCCGCAACAACGTGTTCGCTCTCTTCTGTGTTGTTTACTCTGTACAGAGATCCGCCTTTTACATAATATAACCAGCCGTCCTCGATATTCCATGCTATTCCCGTGCCAAGCGGATCAACGTTACTTCCGATACCCGATGCAACATGCTTGGTCTCACCATTCTCGACGTAAAAAATATTTCCGCCCGAAATGAGCCATATTTTCTTCAGATCATAACTGCAAACAAAACTGTCGACAACAATATCGCCGCTTAAAATCGCCTCTTGTGCATCTCCTTCATCGAGATTTACACGGAACAATTTCCCATCACATGAATAGAGAACAGTTCTTTTACCCGCCGAATTGTACACCGCCACGTTTGTGAGATCATTAAATGCACGCTTAAGTGTAGTTATGCCTTTTCCGCCGTCGGCAATCGCAAATGTACTTCCCGAATTTGAAATAAAAAGAACCTCATTAAGCGACTCGACATCACAGAATGTCGTATCAGCGATCTGTCCATACGGTTGATTTAATGCATCCGTAAAAACGCCCGCAAGCGGTGCTTCCGAAATCTGCGTTGCACCTTCAAGATCGAAATTATAATAAAAAGTTCCATTATCCGCGCCGGCTACAAGCTCTTCGCAATGTGTGTTTATGAAACAATTTTTGACTTCATTGCATTTAATGATCTGATAGCACTCTTCGGAATTGTATGCAAAAACTCCGCTCTCAGAAGCCTTTGTAAAAAACATCTTTCCGCTGTCAGACACGCAGATCGGATAACATAGTCCTTCGATGACCTCTTTTGCCTCAACTCCGTCACCGCCAAGATACATTTCCATCTTATCTTCGCTGTTGTATCCGGAATATGCAACGTACTTCCCGCTTGGTGAAATAACCGGAGAACTTATGACAACATCTTTTGCGATCAGCTTACTCTTACCGTTATCGGAATCTATTATATAGAGTTCTCCAACCTCAACATTATCCTTAATATCTGTCGGAAGCACATAGAACATGTTGCTTCCCCTAACAGCAAGATCCGCACACTGTGTCTCTTTGGGAAGTTCTTTATCCAAAGCATCCTTATTTACATATTTAAAACCTTTTTCCGTAAGGATAAGCGCTCTTCTTAAGTCTGTGGTCTGAGCAACTAAAATGTTTTCACCAAGATATTTAGTATTAACATACCCGCTCTTGCTGACAAATGCGCATTCAACGGGAACAACCCATTCATCAAAAAAGTAATTGTACGGTCCCGAATAATCTTCAGCTTTATAATTGCTGTCATCAACTGTTTCCGCTTCCTCAGCACCATTTTCATGTATATTGGTGTATGAGCCCTTATTATCTTCCGTTTCAGCTTTTTGCGTGTGTTCAATCTGCGCCGGCCTCATTCGCGAGCCCATAAAAGCATAAAAATTTCTGGCTACAAAAACCGATCCGACAACAGAAACTACGGCAATAAGTGATATGCACAAAGGCAATACATACTTGTTTTTCTTCACTTTAACCGGCTGATTTAAACTCTCTACCGGTGCTCCGCAGTTAGTGCAAAAATACTGCCCCTCTTTTATTTCATTCCCGCATTTATTGCAATACAATTTTTCTCCCTCTCTCTTATAAAACCCATACTGTTTTACAGTACTTATTGTACCATAAAACGATAATCGTTTATGCCTCCTTATTTTTCCTCAACGAATACCCCTGTAAGCTTAGGCACATTGAATCTATCCGTAAACAGATCGCATTTGCACAAGAACGAGTAAAAGATATGTCGTCCCTGCCTGCACATGGATTCATAGTTTCCCTGCCCTTTTGCGAGTATGACGTCCGCGCCGTCGACTGCCTTTTTCGCTTCATCTGTCAGCATCTCATAGACCGTTCCCGCAACAGAATTGCCGTTTGATATAAGCTTATAATCTTTATCAAGTCCGACATATGCGGCATCCTCAAGTGTGGCGTCGTTAAGCACATCTGCGCCCCTTACCATCACTGTTATATCAAGCTTTGGATACTTTTTTCTAAGCTCATCAAGAAACAGTTTATCAAGCACTACCTCACCGCAATTATCTGTGACCATGAGAAATGTCTTTGCGCTTTCACATTGCTCAAAAAAGGATCTTACAGCTATCTCGTCCTCGCTTCGCATGTGGGGTTCGTCAAAGAGCGATAAAAATGTCTTTTCATCGACACTATTCATCGCTCCGAAATCTATATAGTTACCTATTCTCGCATATATAAGTGCGGTTAGTAAAGGATTTTCTGATTTATCTATCTTTTCCCTGATCACACTCTCCATAGACAGTACCAGATCGTTGTATTTCTTCTTTATATCTTTATAGGAAGCTTTCGCGCCAAATCTCTTTTCATAAACCTTTGTAAAAAGATATACCAGATAAGGCGCCGTGTCGTCTTCTCCCCTGTTGTCTATGATTGCCTTAATCTCATCCAGGTACTCTTTATCGTCCGTAAGGTTCTTTTGCTTGTCAAAAAGACATTTCGCACAACTTTCAATAACTCTCATTAAAACTCCTCTTTCTTACAACTCAAAGCTTCTTATACATAGTTATTTCATCCAAACTGCTTCCATCATCCAGATAAAAAGCATCAGGCAAACATCCGCACTCGACAAAGCCCAGCTTCTTATATAAAGAACGTGCCGGCTCATTGTCAGAAAGTACGCCAAGCTCCATGAGCTCATAGCCCGCTTCTTTGGCAAAATCAAACGCATGATCCATGAGTATACTTCCAATCCCCAGTCCGTGATACTCTTTTCTTACTCCAATTCCAATGCTGCAGCGATGCGCCATTTTTCTGCCACAGCCTCCCGATCTGCGAATTGCAATATTCCCAACAATCCTGTCTCCGTCGAAAACAGAGATCATACTTTGTCGCTCGTCATGCTCAAAGAGCTCAAGTTTAGCTTTCTGTACTTCTACAGCTTTTTCATCCTGAGCAACTTCATCGCCGTATCTTACCATATAGTGAGTGTCACTTGAGACCTGATGCATAAAATCCAGAAACTGTACTGCATTGTCAGGCCCAATTGATGTCAACTTATATTCTTTTCCATTCCTGCAAGTTATTTTTTTAGGTTCAAGATTCATTTTTAGCCCTCTCTTCTATATTTTTTTACTTAATGACAGACGAAAGATTGTTTAAGATCGAACCGCTGTCAACATTTCCAAGTCCGATGCGCGCAAATGAAAGCACTGCAAGGAACAGCAGGTTATATCCCGTAAACACGAGTATATACTTATTCTTATTAGCTCCCTTGCTGTTGCAATAAAGCTTAAATGATATAAGGCTCGCCATTGAAGCTATGAGCGTTCCGAGCCCGCCCAGGTTTGTTCCGACGATCAGCTTATCATAGCTTCCCGTAAATCCGGACAAAAGAATCGCCGCAGGAACATTACTAATCACCTGGCTTAGCGCAACGGAAAGCATAACTTCGTTTCCGTTAACTGCATATAAAAGAGCATTTGAAAATGCCGGTATTCTCTTCATATTTCCAATAAATACAAAGAGAAAAACAAATGTAAACAGAAGTGAATAATCAGGTTTCTTAAGCGTCTTCATATCAAATATGAACACAAGCGCAAGCACCGCGAAAAGCGAAACTTCATACGGAACAACTCTGACTACAACAAGTATCGCAAATACAAAAGTAAGAGCATAAAGTGCGATAAGTCTCTTTTCCCTTCCGGTTCTCCGGTATACATTTTTGTCGCTCTTTTCAATTCCCGATCTGTCAGCCTTAAAATAAATTACCGCAGCAAGAAGCACAAACGCGAATATAGAATAAGGAAGCATGCACTCCAAAAAGTCGTTAAATGACATTCCTGCCTTGGAATAAAGGTAAAGATTCTGCGGGTTTCCTATAGGCAAAAGCATGCTGCCAAGGTTAGCCGCTATTGTCTCAAGGACCACCGTAATTATAAGCATATCAGTGCGTCCCGCAATTTCCAAGGAAATTATTGTAAATGGCACGAATGTTATAAGCGCCACATCATTTGTAATTACCATTGCGGAGAAAAAAGATAACGCGACAAGTATCGCGATCATCTCTCTTGTATCCTTTGCTTTGCAGACAAGATACTCTCCCGCCTGTTTGAAAACTCCGAGCTTTTGAAGCCCTGCCATCGTAAGCATCAGCATAAAGAGTATGCTCAGTGTCCTAAAATCAATGTACCCGATGTATTCTGCATCCGGGTGGACAAAAAAGCTTGAAGCAACCGCCAGTACAAAAGAAATTGTAAGTACCATCTCTTTTTTAATGAACTTAATAAACATCTCTGATCTCCAAAACACAACCTAAATTTAGCGGCCAAAAAAGAACCTGTGGTTCAAGCCGCAAGCACAATTATAGGTCAGGTACCCCGTGCATGCAATATAGGAAATGGTTATGAATTATTTATCATTTTTCATCGATAAATGCTTGATAAATAAAAATGTTGTGGTAAAATTAATTTATTATTAATGTTTTTGAGGAGCGAGGTTTTATGAAGAAAAGAATAATTGGTGTGCTTTTAAGCATGTGTATCGGAGTTTTGGCAATGGGATGTTCGTTGGACGATCTTAAGAGTCTACAGGACTTGGAAGATGTTAACGAACTTGAAATAGAATCAGTTGATGGTTCTGAAAACACTACACCAACAGAAACAGCTGATGGCGAATCTGTATCTGTTGCACAGGAAACTAACGGAGAAGATCCTTTCGCAAACAGCGAGCTTGTAAAAAGCGGAAGTGCTACTCCTGTAACTGATGACGGTATCTATACTGCCACTCTTCAGGCAAGCGGTCAGAACCGTGCGGGAAATCCCAATGAAGACGGCGACGTTTTATGTATAGCTTATGATACAGCACTTACAAACAGCGAATTACTTATAACAGGTGTATATGGATACAGCACTACTTCAGGCGGAGAAATTGAATCCACTTCAGATGACAGTTCATTCTCTTTCAAGATTGATGCAAACACCCAGTTCGAAATGCGCGGTGGAGACTCAGGTCCGGAAGTTGTTCCGATCGACAGTTTCAAGCAGATCATGGTAAGCTGTGCCGATTCAGAACTCATATTGGAAGTTGAAGTTGTAGGCGGCGTTGCAAAGACCGTTTCAATTTCATCATAAGTACAAAAAATCGTAGATCCTTATGGACATTTTATTGTTCATAAGGATTTTTTTTACCCAATTTTATTAAAAATGTCCTCCTCCCAATATGTTGATTTTTAAAAAGCCTGTGATAAAATTTAGAAAGAATTAATATTTGAGGAGAAAAGAATTATGAAGAAAAGAGTAGTGCTTATGCTATTTTGCATGTGCATTGGAGCATTTTCAGTGGGATGTTCATCAGATGCTTTCGACCAAGTTACAGAGAAAGTTACAGGCTTGATAGATGGTTCGGATTCAGATAGTGAAGAAATGGAAATCGAAGAAGTAGAGGAAGAGGAAAAAGAAACTGACAGCACTTCCGATGATGATTCAAAGGAAGAAACAAGTAAACTTAAAAAGGATGCAGTAGAGACAACTACCGACGGAATTTACTCAGGATACCTTCAGTCATCTGCAAAAGACCAGGCAGGAGTTCCTGACGAGACCGGCGCTCAGCGTTCTATAATATATGCAACCGAGCTTACAGGAGACAGCTTCTGTATCGCAGGAAGTTGCGGATATCGTCAGTCCGAAGCTCAGGACATACTCTCAGTAACTGAGAGCAATGTATTTTCTTTCAATATCAACGGCGACAGCAAGTTCTTTTATTCAGGCGGTGTAGACGGTCCCGAAGAAATGGACAAGAATAAATTCAAAAAAGAATTGTCCGAACTTGCCGATTCTGAACTAGCACTTCAAATCTACGTCGAGAACGGCGTTGCAACTGAAATCTACATTTGTTCATAAAATAGCACAAAGATAAACCCTACAAGTGATCAGCTTGTAGGGTTTAATTCTTTATTTAATAGGAAATCCGGAGAAATTTCCTATTAAATAAATCTGTTTTAAATTAGGGTAAGTAAGATAAACTGTCTTTGCTGTACTCGCAAAGACAAATATTTATAATTTGGGAACAACCGGTACAAATTGTACATATTTGTCCTCACGAATACAGTGCTTCCTGTTGTCATTATTTCTTTATTCTATAAACTGTTATGTCGCTTGTCAGATCCGAAGGATCGTAAGGAATTGTTCCCTTCTCATCAAGGAAAAGATTTCCCTCAGAAGTTTCAAATATAACCTTTGTTCCTTTCTTGACCTTAAAGTCTCCCGCTTTTTTATTAGCGTTTCCGGCTCCGTATACGAAATGTATATTTCTTGAATCCTCATCTGAAGCAGCGAGATTCTCATCAAGAACATTCTTCAACGATGTATACATTCCCGGCATATCAGTTCCAAGTTTCACTTCATAATAACGTGTATCAATAATTCCTCCCAAAACATTTGTGGAAGTGATCGCAGCTCTTTTTAAAACCTTTGTCTCCTCATCAAAGACCATTCCCCATCTTGTGGTCTTCTCATGAGATTCCTTGCTATCAAGTGCATCTTCATTGGGATAATCAATATCTCTTTCCAATTCGAAATATACTTCCCCATTCCCATGAAGACAACGCTTAACAGGTATTTCATCATTCTTCGCGTAAATATTCTCAGCAACGTTCGCCATTCTGCTATCCGGCGAAGAATAAAGCTCGATCATGATTCCGGTCTCTTCTTTATTATCAGAATTCATATAAGCCGGACGGCTTACCGCCCTAACATTATCTTTGACAATAAAGGCATCTCCCGGTTCATTTTTGTTTGCACTGTACTCCCTTGAATACCAATAATTGTTTGTGTAAAGAGGCTTTGCAGCTCCATCCTCATAACTGGAACTCACTATCTCAATACTGTCGTACTTCTCAATAAGTTTACTTACATCATTGGCATTCCAAAACTCTTCTGCCTCAAGCTCCATGGGAGCCATACTGTTTACTCCCAAAAAGCTTTCAGCATTTAACGACTTAAATGCATTTTCATATGTGCCACCATCATTCCCCTCGTTTGAATAATCGCATGCACTACTTACATTAACTATTTTGTCCTCTATAACCTCATCTGGCCCCCCGGACATATCTCCATCTAATGAACATCCTACAAAAAGCGCTGCAGGTATCATTAGTAAAAAAAATAAATTGTTGGTTATGGCTTCTGTTCTATCAAATATCATAGAAGTCATCCCTCACTTTTCTCATTGCAGATAAGTACTGAATCTGCTGAATTCTGTGTGTCTCCACATGCCATTTCGATGCTCTTCACATCGTCCCCAAATGACAATTTATAATAGTACTCTCCGTCATCATTCTTTTTGCAAAAAGAAATGGTGTTCTGAGTATACTCAACTACATCTTTGTCTGTCATTACATCTCCACCTGAAATAGATACCACCCATGATGCTCCCGGTAAGATATAGGATGTGTCATTTGCCCTTTCGATCATGACAGCTGCTCCTCGCTTCGAGTCAAATATCCATGATCCTTCAAACTTCTCAAATACAGTTTCCAGATCGTCGGCTATTTTATCGCTCTTGATTGCCTTTCCGTTCTCATCTACTACTACAGGTTTATCTTCAACAATAGGATTCATTTCAACATCGTTAACACTTAACTGCTTCTCTGATCCGCATCCCATACACCCGAATGCCAGCATCAGAGAAATTACCATAACTACTAGGCTTTTTCTCATAATATTCTCCTCTTTTATAAAAACTAGCTTAACATTTCTTACAAGCATTCAGCCTTTGGTAGTTCTTATTATAGAGCACTTGCCCGACTTTTGCAACACAAAAGTTAAATTTGTTGTAATTTTTGTTATGAACTTGTTTACATTTAAAAAACTCCCCTACCCGTTCAACCCGTCTAAGAGTTGATGGATAGAGGAGTCTATACTGACAACCTGTTTTTATAAATTTGTATAACCCATTAAATACTCGTCCACTTCTTTTGCACAATTTCGTCCTTCGTAGACTGCCCAAACAACAAGCGACTGTCCACGGTGCATATCACCTGCGCAAAAGAGCTTTGTATTCGGTACATGATAACTGTCTGTATCTGTAACAATTGTACCACGCTGGCTCTTTTTAAGTCCAAACTCTGCTGCCGAATAATCTTCACATCCGATAAATCCTGCGGCAATGAGAAGAATGTCGCACTTAAGAACCTGCTCTGAGCCCGGAACCTCTGTTAACTTTCCGTCCTTGAAAGTAACCTTAACAGTTTCGATTTTCTTGATATTTCCCTTGCTATCGGTTGTAACATTCTTTACCGTTGTCTCATAGACTCTGGGATCTTCACCGAATACATGGATTGCTTCTTCATGACCGTAATCTGTCTTGAGAACCTTGGGCCATTCAGGCCAAGGATTTGATGCTGCTCTGTTAACCGGAGGCTTAGGCATCATCTCGAGCGCTGTAACACTCTTTGCGCCGTGCCTTATAACAGTTCCGATACAATCGTTACCTGTATCACCACCACCTACGATAACAACATGCTTGCCCTTTGCATCGATAAATCCGCCATGCTTTGAAAGAGTCTGAGCACTCTTATCCGGGCACTGCATAAGTGCCTTTGTAGTCTGTGTAAGGAAATCAACAGCATTGTAAACACCCTTTATCTTCTCGGGATCTGCGACGTTAAGAGGTCTCGGTTTCTTTGAACCGCAGCACAAAACTACCGCATCATATTTATCAGTAAGGCTTGTTGCACTTACATTTTTACCCACATCGGAATTTGTGTGGAACACAACGCCCTCTTCCTCCATGAGCTTTCTGCGTCTCTTTATAACGCTCTTATCAAGCTTCATGTTGGGAATACCATACATGAGAAGTCCGCCAATCTCGTCCTCTCTCTCGAAGACTTCAACGCTGTGACCTCTGTGGTTAAGCTCATCGGCAACCGCAAGTCCGGAAGGACCGCTTCCTATTACAGCAACCTTTTTTCCGCTCCTGATCTCAGGAACTACCGGCTTGATGTAGCCTTTCGCAAAAGCCGTCTCAATTAAGTACAGCTCGTTGTCGTGAACGGTTACAGCATCACCGTTCTGTCCGCACATACATGCCTTTTCGCAAAGTGCGGGGCAAACTCTTCCCGTAAACTCAGGGAAGTTACTTGTCTTATGAAGTCTTGCAAAAGCATGTCCGTCATGTCCCTTGTAGATCTCATCGTTCCACTCAGGGATAAGGTTATGAAGCGGACATCCCGTTACCATTCCTCCAAGGTTCATTGCCGACTGACAGAAAGGAACTCCGCAGTTCATGCATCTTGCGGCCTGTTCTCTTCTCTCCTTAACATCGAGAGGAGCATGAAACTCCTCGAAGTTAAGAATCCTATCTTCAGGCAGTATATCTTTATTATTCGTTCTATTATATTCAAGAAAGCCTGTTTCTTTTCCCATATTACATCTCCTATCCAAAAGTAAAAGTACGTATTTTATGCAAGTTCCTTAAATGCTTCTAATACAGCGTGTTCGTGATCTATTCCCTGCTCCTCAAACTTACTGATAGCAGTGAGCATCTTCTGATAGTCGTTTGGTACTATCTTCTTGAAGTCAGGAATATAGCTCTTAAAGTTTTTAAGGATTTCTTTTCCGTATTCAGAACCGGTCTCTTTTACATAATCTTCAAGAATACCCTTAAGTTCTGCAATATCGTACTTTTCGGTCACTTCATAAAGAGATGCCATATCTTTGTTCATTCTAAGATAAAGAGTATGCTCCTTATCAAGAACGTATGCGATTCCGCCGCTCATGCCGGCAGCAAAGTTCTTACCTGTCATTCCAAGGATAACAGCTTTTCCACCTGTCATGTACTCAAGTCCGTGATCACCACAGCCCTCGGCAACAGCGATTGCTCCTGAATTTCTTACGCAGAATCTTTCGCCCGCAACACCGCATACATAGGCTTTTCCTGCTGTCGCACCGTAAAGTGCAACGTTACCTATAATAATATTCTCATGTGCCTTGTAAGTTGCTTTCTCGGAAGGTCTTACGATTACCTTTCCGCCTGAAAGTCCCTTACCGAATCCATCATTTGCATCTCCGTAGAGCTTTAATGTAACACCCTTTGGAAGGAATGCGCCAAATGACTGTCCGCCACCGCCGCAAGCTTCGACCACAACCGAATCCTCGGGAAGTGTACTCTTAAAGTCATCGGTAACCCTGCTACCGAGCAGTGTACCAAAGCTTCTGTCGGTACTTGATATATCGACCTTCATCTTTACTCTTGAAGACTCATCTGCTCTTCTCTCTTCATCTTCAGCCGCCTTAACTGCCAAAGCCCTGAGAGCTTTCTTTCCTTTTTCATACTCAGGAATAAGAACCTTTGAATCAAGAGTATTAACAAGTCCGAAGTCATATACATCCTTAGGATCAAAATGATTCTTCTCAATTCCGGCATACTTGCTGTCAAGGATTCTGCTAAGATCTGCTGCGTCCTTACATCTAGCCTTGGGAACGCTTCTCATCTTAAGGCAATCTGTTCTTCCGACCATATCGGTGAGTTTTCTGAAACCGAGCTCACTCATGATCTCACGAAGCTGTCTTGCAACAAAGAGCATGAAGTTCATTACATACTCAGGCTTACCTGTGAATCTCTTTCTGAGTTCCTCGTTCTGAGTTGCGATGCCGACAGGGCATGTATCTTTTGAGCATACGCGCATCATCATGCATCCCATACATACAAGGGGAGCTGTCGCAAAACCAAATTCCTCTGCGCCAAGAAGTGCTGCGATCGCAACATCTCTTCCTGTCATGAGCTTTCCATCTGCCTCAAGAACAACTCTGCTTCTAAGTCCGTTATCTATAAGTGACTGGTGTGCTTCACTAACTCCAAGTTCCCAAGGAAGTCCCGCATGGTGAACTGAAGATGAAGGAGCGGCACCTGTACCTCCGTCATATCCCGATACAAGGATTACCTGTGCTCCTGCCTTTGCAACACCTGATGCAATAGTTCCTACGCCTGCTTCTGAAACAAGCTTTACAGAGATCCTTGCTCTGTCATTTGCATTCTTTAGATCATAAATGAGCTGTGCAAGATCTTCTATTGAATAGATGTCATGGTGAGGCGGAGGTGAAATAAGTGCAACACCCGGTGTAGAAAAACGTGTGCTTGCAACCCAAGGATAAACCTTCTTTCCGGGAAGATGTCCACCTTCTCCGGGCTTTGCTCCCTGCGCCATCTTGATCTGAATTTCCTGAGCACTCTGAAGATATCTGCTTGTTACACCAAATCTTCCAGATGCAACCTGCTTAACCGCACTGTTCTTCTCTGTTCCGAAACGTGCAATATCTTCACCACCCTCACCGGTATTGGATTTTCCGGAGAGTCTGTTCATTGCTATAGCAAGTGTCTCGTGCGCCTCTTTTGAAAGAGAACCGTATGACATAGCACCTGTCTGGAAGCGCTTAACAATTTCTTCTTCGCTCTCAACCTCTTCGATCGGAACAGGCTTCTTTGCAGGTACGAAGGACAAAAGAGCTCTGAGTGTATGAGGTCTGTCCTCGTCATCGACCATCTGTGTGTACTCCTTGAATCTGTCGTAGTCTCCCTCTCTTACAGCTCTCTGGAGAGTTACGATAGTCTTGGGATTGTACATGTGGTCTTCTTTGTCATCGCCGCTTCTAAGTGCATGGAAGCCGATCGAATCAAGTGTAGAGTCGGTTGAAAGTCCGAGAGGATCGAATGCCTTGTTGTGGCGAAGTTCGATATCTTCTCCGATCTCCTCTATTCCAATTCCGCCTACTCTGCTTGTAGTTCCCGTAAAGTATTTATCAACAAGTTCTTTTGACAGACCGATAGCCTCAAAAATTCTCGCAGACTGATAGGACTGTAAAGTAGAGATACCCATCTTTGCAGCGATCTTAACAACGCCGCCGAGAAGTGCCTTGTTGTAATCCGCAATAGCGGTATGATAATCTTTGTCCAAAATTCCTATATCTATGAGCTCAGCAATGCACTCCTGAGCAAGATAAGGATGAATTGCTCTTGCACCAAAACCAAGAAGTGTAGCGATCTGGTGAACGTCTCTTGGCTCGCCGCTCTCAAGGATGAGTGATACGGCTGTGCGTCTCTTTGTCCTTACAAGATGCTGCTCAACTGAAGAAACCGCGAGCAGTGAAGGAATCGGCATATGGTTCTCATCAACTCCTCTGTCTGAAAGGATAATGATATTTACTCCGTCTGCAACAGCTCTGTCAACAGATATGTTAAGCTGCTCCAAAGCTCTCTCGACGGGAGTATTCTTGTAATACAAAAGTGAGATCTTTCTCACCGAAAAGCCCTGCTGGTCGAGAGCTTCTATCTTCATCAGGTCAACGCCTGTAAGTATCGGGTTATTAACTTCCAAAACTCTGCAGTTGTCGCTCTTTTCTTTTAACAGGTTTCCGTCAGATCCGATATAAACCGTAGTATCTGTAACGACTTTCTCTCTGAGTGAGTCGATAGGCGGGTTTGTAACCTGCGCAAAGAGCTGCTTAAAGTAGCAGAAAAGCGGCTGATGATGTGTTGAGAGCATTGCAAGAGGCACATCTGTACCCATTGAAACTGTAGGCTCAATGCCATTCATAGCCATTGGAAGGATCTGCTGTTTAACATCTTCATATGAATATCCGAACACCTTGTAGAGCTTATCCCTCATCTCCTGTGAATGTGTGGGGATCTTCTTGTTAGGGATACTAAGCTTGTTAAGGTGTAAAAGATATCTGTCAAGCCACTCACCGTAAGGCTTTGCCTGTGAGTACTTGTTCTTACACTCTTCATCTGAGATAATGCGTCCCTCTTTTGTATCAACAAGGAGCATATGTCCCGGTGAAAGACGTGATTTCTTTAAAATATTCTCTTCAGGAATATCAAGGACACCGACTTCCGATGAAAGGATGAGTCTTCCGTCCTTTGTAACGTAATATCTTGACGGTCTTAAGCCGTTTCTGTCGAGTGTTGCACCAAATACTTCGCCGTCTGTGAAAAGAACTGCCGCAGGGCCGTCCCATGGCTCCATCATTGTTGCATAGTAGTGATAAAAATCTTTTCTGTCCTTATCCATGAAATCGTTGTGCTTCCAAGGCTCGGGTATAGCGAGCATCATTGCAAGCGGAAGATCCATTCCGTTCATGTAAAGGAACTCAAGTGTATTGTCGAGCATAGCTGAATCAGAGCCCGAAGAAGAGATAACGGGATAAACCTTGGAAAGATCGTCACCGAAAACATCTGAAGACATTGTCTCTTCTCTTGCGAGCATTCTGTCGCTGTTTCCTCGAATTGTATTGATCTCTCCGTTGTGGGCGATCATCCTGTACGGATGAGCTCGCTGCCACGAAGGAGTTGTGTTTGTTGAAAAGCGGCTGTGCACAAGCGCAATCGCTGTTCTGTAATCAGGAGAAAGGAGGTCCTCGTAGAACTTACGAAGCTGTCCTACAAGGAACATTCCCTTATAAACAATGGTTCTGGATGAAAATGAACAGATGTAAGAATCTTCAGAAGATTTCTCATACTCTCTTCTAAGGCAGTAAAGTCGTCTGTCAAATTCAATTCCTCTTGCCGCATCTGAAGGTCTTTCAATAAAGCACTGGCAGATATAAGGCATGCAATTTCTTGCAACTTCACCAAGAATTTCAGGATGAGTCTCTACATCTCTCCAGCCGAGTACTTTGAGGTTTTCTTTCTCTGCAATGACTTCAAGCATACGCTTTGCGAACATACGCTTCATCGGGTCCTGAGGAAAAAAGAACATTCCTATGCCGTAGTCACCTGCTTCTTTAAGAGAAATGCCTATCTTTCTGGCTTCAAGAGAAAAGAATCTGTGAGAGATCTGCACAAGTATTCCTACTCCGTCTCCTACTTTTCCTGTTGCATCTTTTCCTGCTCTGTGCTCAAGTTTTTCTACTACCTTGAGCGCATCGTCAAGAACTTTGTTGTCTGCACTTCCATCTATATTGATAACTGCGCCTATACCGCAGGCATCATGTTCATTCATCCAAGTTTCCATTTTTATCCTTCCTTTTTCCTTTTTATCTCAATGAGAAAAGCATCTGACCGTATGTCGGATAGCTCAAATAGTTGTCGGGAACAAGAGCTTCCGCAGCGTCCGCATACTTTCTAACTTCATCCATATCTGCAAGTATTGTCTTCTGATAGTAAGATGCCTGATCGAGCACTTCTGTCTTACTCTCAGCAACTTCTGTATCAGCTGCGAGTTTCTTAAGTGCTTCGCTCATCTTAGTCTGAGCCTCGTCAATTGCCTTAAGAGTCTCAATCTCAAATGTTGCACTCTTTTCTCCGAGAAGGCTCTTCTTTCCTGCTGCCTCATCAAGAAGATCACTCTGATATGCGATAAGACCTTCCATAAGATCTTTCTTAGCCATCTCCTGCAATGTCAATGATTCGATATGGATTGACTTTGAGTAGTTCTCAAGAAGGATCTCATATCTTGAATCGATTTCTTCCTTTGTGAAGATGCCGTGCTTTGTGAAGAGATCAACTGACTCTTTCTTTGTGAAATAAGGCATTGCATCGGGAAGTGACTTGAGGTTTGGAAGTCCTCTCTTTTCAGCCTCTGCAACCCACTCATCTGTATATCCGTTTCCGTTGAAAAGAACTCTCTTATGAGCAACAAGTGTCTCTTTAAGTACTTCTGCAAGCTTTGCGCTAAATTCGTCCTTTGATACGCCTTCAAGCTTTGCATAGATCTTAGAGATTTCTTCAGCAACTGCTGTGTTCAAAACGATGTTTGCGTTTGCAACAGATACTGCAGAACCGGGCATACGGAACTCAAACTTGTTTCCTGTGAATGCGAAAGGTGATGTTCTGTTTCTGTCTGTATTATCTTTTGTGAAGTGAGGAAGAACATCTGCTCCCATACCCATCTGTACTTTGCCCTTGCTGTGGTATGCGTTTCCTTCTTCTACTCCCTTAAGTACCTCTTTAAGCTCATCTCCTACGAAAATTGAAATGATTGCCGGAGGTGCCTCATTTCCGCCGAGTCTGTGATCGTTTCCTGCAGATGCAACAGAAAGTCTGAGAACAGGTGCATACTCATCAACTGCTGCGATAACTGCCATAAGGAATACAAGGAAAGGAATGTTCTCTCCGGGGTTCTTGCCGGGATCTAAGAGGTTCATTCCTGTATCTGTGCAAACAGACCAGTTGTTGTGCTTACCTGAACCGTTGATTCCCTCGAATGGCTTCTCGTGAAGGAGGCATGCGAAGTTGTGTCTGTCAGCAACCTTCTTCATAACTTCCATCGTGAGCTGGTTGTGATCTACAGCGATGTTTGCTGTCTCGAATACTGGAGCCAGCTCGTGCTGTGAAGGAGCAACCTCGTTGTGCTTGGTCTTGGC